>JACRMD010000055.1 GCA_016215085.1 Solirubrobacterales bacterium
ACGCGCACGCCCGACGCGCACTTCATGACCGAGGCCCGCTACCGCGGCCAGAAGGTCGTCGTCGTCTCACCGGACTACTCCGACCACGTGAAGTTCGCCGACGACTGGCTCGCGGCGCACCCCGGCACCGACGGCGCGCTGGCGATGGCCATGGGCCACGTGATGCTCAAGGAGTGCTGGGTCGACCGGCCGGTCGCGCGCTTCGCCGACTACGGCAGGCGGATCACCGACCTGCCGCTGCTCGTCGGCCTCGACGAGCGCGACGGCGTGCACGTCCCGGGCCGCTTCCTCAGCGCCGCCGACCTCGGCCAGGACGGCGAGCACGCCGCCTGGAAGACGGTCGTCCTGGACGCGTCCACGGGCGAGCCGGCGGTGCCCAACGGCTCGGTCGGCTTCCGCCACGGCGAGGAGGGCCAGGGCCGCTGGAACCTCGACCTCGGCGGGCTCGACCCGGTGCTCACCCTCTTCGACCGCGAGCACGAGGCGGTCGAGGTGGCGCTGCCGCGCTTCGACGTCGGCGACGGCGCGGGCGGGAGCGTCATGCGCCGCGGCGTGCCGGCGATCCGCGTCGGCGGGCGGCTGGTCACGACGGTGCTCGACCTCATGCTCGCCACCTACGGCGTCGCCCGCGACGGGCTGCCCGGGGAGTGGCCGGCCGGCTACGACGACGCGTCGCAGCCCTACACGCCGGCCTGGCAGGAGGCGATCACGTCGGTCGACCGGCGGCTGGCCGTGAAGGTCGCGCGCGAGTTCGCCCGCAACGCCGAGGTCAGCGGCGGGCGCTCGATGATCTGCATGGGCGCGGGGACCAACCACTGGTTCCACTCCGACGAGACCTACCGCTCGTTCATCGCGCTGCTGCTGCTGTGCGGCTGCGTGGGCATCAACGGCGGCGGCTGGGCGCACTACGTCGGCCAGGAGAAGATCCGCACGTTCGCCGGCTGGCAGATGCTCGCGGGCGGCATCGACTGGCGGCGGCCGCCGCGCCAGGCGCAGGGCACGTCGTGGTTCTACACGCACACCGAGCAGTGGCGCTACGACCGCCTGCGCCCCGAGCTCTTCGCCTCGCCGCTGGGCGAGGGGCTGCACGCGGGCCAGACCGCGATCGACGCCCACGCCAAGGCCGTGCGCATGGGGTGGATGCCGTCGTTCCCGACCTTCGACCGCAACCCGCTGGACCTCGCCGACGAGGCGGCGGCCGCCGGCGCCGAGCCCGCCGACCACGTCGTCGAGGAGCTCAAGGCCGGCCGGCTGCGCTTCGCCGTCGAGGACCCGAGCGCGCCCGAGAGCTTCCCGCGCGTCTTCTTCGTCTGGCGCTCGAACCTGCTCGGCTCCTCGGGCAAGGGCCAGGAGTACTTCCTGCGCCACCTGCTCGGGGCGACGCACGACGGCCCGCTGGCCGACGAGCTGCCCCCGGAGGAGCGCCCGCGCGACGTGCGCTGGCGCGACGAGGCGCCGCGCGGCAAGCTCGACCTGCTGGTCAACCTCGACTTCCGGATGACGACGACCGGGCTCTACTCCGACGTCGTCCTGCCGGCGGCCACGTGGTACGAGAAGCACGACCTGTCCATGACGGACATGCACCCGTTCGTGCACTCGTTCAACCAGGCGGTGCCGCCGCCGTGGGACGCCGAGACCGACTGGGACGCGTTCCGCCGCATCGCCCGCGACTTCTCGAAGCTGGCGGCCGAGCACCTCGGCGTGCGCCGCGACGTCGTGGCCACGCCGGTGCTGCACGACACCCCGGGCGAGGTCGCCCAGCCGGGCGGCGAGGTCCGCGACTGGCGCGCGGGCGAGTGCGAGCCGGTGCCGGGCCGGACGATGCCCACGCTGACGGTCGTCGAGCGCGACTACGGCGCGGTGGCCGAGCAGTGGGCGGCGCTCGGGCCCCTGGCCGAGCGGCTGGGCAGCACCGTCAAGAGCGCCTCGTGGCGGCCCGACGCGGAGGTCGCGTGGCTCGCCAGGCGCAACGGCGTCGTGCGCGGCGGCGTCGCCGACGGGCGGCCGTCGCTGGAGCGCGCCGAGCAGGCCGCGGAGGTGATCCTCGCGCTGTCGGCGGTGACCAACGGGCGCCTCGCGGTCGAGGGATTCCGCGCGCTGGAGGCGCGCTGCGGGGTCCCGCTGGCCGACCTCGCCGAGGGCGACGAGGAGCGGCGCGTGACCTTCCAGGACACGCAGGTGCAGCCCCGCCGGGTCATCACCTCGCCGGAGTGGTCGGGCATCGACGAGGAGGGGCGCGCGTACGCGGCGTTCACCATCAACGTGGAGCGCGGCAAGCCGTGGCACACGCTCAGCGGCCGCATGCACCTCTACCTCGACCACGCGTGGGTGCGCGAGTACGGGGAGGCGCTGCCGGCCTACCGGCCGCCGCTGGACCCGCGGCTCATGCTCGCCGGCGGGCAGCCGGTGCCGCCGGCCCCCGGCCCGGAGATCACGCTGCGCTACCTGACGCCGCACTCGAAGTGGTCGATCCACTCCGAGTACCAGGACAACCTGCACATGCTCACCCTCTTCCGCGGCGGGTCGGGGCTGTGGATGAGCCCGCAGGACGCCGCGGCGATCGACGTCGCCGACAACGACTGGATCGAGGCCTACAACCGCAACGGCGTCGTCGTCACGCGCGCGGTCGTCTCGCACCGCGTGCCGCCCGGCGTGTGCCTGCTCTACCACTCCAAGGACCGCCAGCTCAACACGCCGCGCAGCGAGATCGACGGCCGCCGCGGCGGCACCGAGAACGCGCTGACGACCATCGCCATGAAGGCCACGCACATGGTCGGCGGCTACGCCCAGCTCTCCTGGGGCCCCAACTACTACGGGCCGACGGGGTCCAACCGCGACTCGATGACCGTCGTGCGCAAGCGCACGGGGGAGGTCACGTTCTGATGCGGGTCAAGGCGCAGGTCGCGATGGTCATGAACCTCGACAAGTGCATCGGGTGCCATACGTGCTAGGTCACCTGCAAGCAGGTGTGGACCAACCGGCCCGGCACCGAGTACGTGTGGTTCAACAACGTCGAGACCGCGCCCGGGCAGGGCTACCCGCGGCGCTGGTCCGACCAGGAGCGCTGGCGCGGCGGCTGGGAGCTCGACCGCCGCGGCCGCCTGCGGCTGCGCGCCGGCGGCCGCGTCAAGAAGCTGCTGACGATCTTCTCCAACCCCGACCTGCCGTCGCTGGACGACTTCTACGAGCCGTGGACCTACGACTACGAGACGCTCGTGACGGCGCCGCTGTCGGACCGCGACCCCGTCGCCCGCCCGCACTCGCAGATCACCGGGCAGCCGATGGACGTGCAATGGGGGCCCAACTGGGACGAGGGGCTGGCGGGCGGCCCCGAGCACGCGATCGCGGACCCGCACCTGGCCGACATCCAGGAGCAGGTCCGCATGACCTACGAGCAGGCGTTCCTGTTCTTCCTGCCGCGCATCTGCGAGCACTGCCTGAACCCGTCGTGCGTGGCGAGCTGCCCGTCGGGCGCGATGTACAAGCGCGAGGAGGACGGCATCGTCCTCGTCGACCAGGACCGCTGCCGCGGCTGGCGGTTCTGCGTCTCGGGCTGCCCGTACAAGAAGGTGTACTTCAACCACCGCACCGGCAAGGCCGAGAAGTGCACGCTCTGCTACCCGCGCATCGAGATGGGCCAGCCGACGATCTGCTCGGAGACCTGCGTCGGGCGCATCCGCTACCTGGGCCTCGTGCTCTACGACGCCGACCGCGTCGAGGCGGCGGCCTCGGTGCCCGACCCGCAGGACCTGCTCGGCGCGCAGCGCTCGGTCTTCCTCGACCCCGAGGACCCGGCGGTCCAGGCGGCCGCGCGCGCGGAGGGCATCCCGGGCGACTGGCTCGACGCCGCGCGGCGCTCCCCGGTCTACGACCTCGCGATCCGCTGGGGGGTCGCGCTGCCGCTGCACCCCGAGTTCCGCACGCTGCCGATGGTCTGGTACGTGCCGCCGCTGTCGCCGGTCGTCGGCACCCTGGAGGCCGACGGCTACGAGGCCGACCCCGACGACGTCTTCGGGGCCATCGACCACCTGCGCATCCCGCTGGAGTACCTCGCCAACCTGCTCGCGGCCGGCGACGTCGAGGTCGTCCGCGGCGTGCTGCACCGGCTGGCGTGCATGCGCGCCCACATGCGCAAGCGCGAGGTGCTCGGCGAGGAGGACGGGTCGCTGGCCCAGCACGCGGGCATGACCGCGGCGGAGCTCGAGCGGATGTACCGGCTGCTGGCGATCGCGAACTACGAGGACCGCTACGTGATCCCGCAGGCGCACGCGGAGCTCGGCGAGCGGCTGATGCAGCAGCAGGGCACGTGCGGGCTGGACTTCGCCGGCGGCCCGGGCAACTGCGGCGCGGTCGAGGCGCGGCCGGACACCTCGTCGCCGGTCGTGCCGGTCGAGGGCGAGGACTTCCACCTGGTGGACCTGCTCTCGCGCGAGGAGCACCGGGGCGCATGAGGCGCGCGCGCCGGCCCGCCTCGCCGCCCTGGGCGCTGCTGTCGTTCCTGCTGCGCTACCCCGACGCGCGCGTGGTCGGCGAGCGCGACGCGCTCGCGGCCGCCGTCGACGCGCTGGAGGACCCGCGCTGCCGCGAGCCGCTGCAGCGGTTCCTCGCCGGGTGGCGGGGCACCGAGCAGGAGCTCGCCGCGCGGTACGTCGAGACCTTCGACCTGCGGCGCCGCGCGAGCCTCAACCTCACCTACTACGCGCACGGCGACACGCGCGAGCGCGGCATGGCGCTGCTGCGGCTCAAGAAGCTCTACCGCGCGGCGGGCCTGCCGATGGAGTCCTCCGAGCTGCCCGACCACCTCGTCGTCGTCCTGGCCTTCGCGGCGCTCGCGCCGCACGGCCACGGCGAGGCGCTGCTGGCCGAGCACCACCCGGCGCTCGAGCTCCTGCGGCTCTCCCTGCACGACCTTTCAAGCCCGTACGCGCACCTGCTCGACGCGGTCGTCGCCGGGCTGGCGCCGCTGAGCGTCGAGGGGCGCGCGGAGGTGGCGCGGCTCGCGCGCGAGGGCCCGCCCGAGGAGGCCGTCGGCCTCGAGCCCTACGGGCCGCCCGAGGCGATGCCGGAAGGAGCACATGCATGAGCGCCGGCGAGGTCCTCCTCTGGATCATCTTCCCCTACGTCGCCATCGCGACCTTCCTGGTCGGGCACTGGTGGCGCTACCGCACCGACCAGTTCGGCTGGACCAGCGGCTCCACGCAGCTGTTCGAGCGCAAGATCCTCGGGTGGGCCGGCCCGGCGTTCCACTACGGCGCGCTGGCCGCCGTCGGCGGGCACGTCATCGGCCTGATGATCCCCAAGTCGTTCACCGAGGCGGTCGGGATGTCGGAGAGCACCTACCGGTGGTTCTCGGCGATCGCCGGCGCGGTGGCGGGCGCCGTGTGCGTGGTCGGGTTCGCCGGGCTCGTCTACCGGCGGGCGACCAACGCGCGCGTGCGGCGGACCACGTCGCGGACCGACCTGGCCGTCTACTTCCTGCTGGTCGTGCTGATCGGCCTCGGGTGCTGGATGACCTTCGGCCACAACCTGCTGACGAAGTCGCCCTACGACTACCGCGACAGCGTCTCGGCCTGGTGGCGGTCGCTGTTCATCCTGCAGCCCGACGTCGACGCCGTGCAGGACGCCAACACCGTCTACCAGGTGCACGCGATCGTCGCCTGGGCGTTCTGGGCGCTGTTCCCGTTCAGCCGGCTCGTGCACGCCTGGAGCATCCCGCTGCAGTACCTCGGCCGCCCGTACGTCCTCTACCGCCGGCGCTACGCCGCTTCGCGATGAGCGAGCGTCCCGGGTCCGGTCGCCAGCTGGCGCTGGCGACCGTCGCCTTCACGGTCTGCTTCTTCGCGTGGTCGCTGCTCGGCCCGCTGGCGCCCGACCTCCAGGACGACCTCGGGCTCTCGGACGTCGAGACCTCGGTGATGGTCGCGGTGCCGGTCCTGCTGGGCTCGCTCATGCGCATCCCGCTGGGCTGGCTCAGCGACCGGCTCGGGGGCCGCGTCGTCTTCGTGGCGCTGATGCTCTTCACGCCGCTGCCGCTCATCGCGCTGGCGCTGTTCCACGATGCGCTCGCGCCGATGCTCGTCTTCGGGTTCCTGCTCGGCTTCGCCGGCGCGTCGTTCGCGGTCGGCGTCCCGTTCGTCAACGGCTGGTACCCGCCCGAGCGCCAGGGGTTCGCGCTCGGCGTCTACGGCATGGGCATGGGCGGTACGACGATCGCCGGCCTGCTCGCGCCGCGGATGGGCAGCGTGGCGACGCCGTTCTGGGTGGCGGCGGGGCTGCTGCTCGTCATGGGCGCGGTCTTCGCCGTCCTCGCGCGCGACGCGCCGCGCCCGCCGCGCGAAGGCCCGGCGCCGTCGATGTTCGCGTCGCTGGCGGTCTTCCGGACCTCGGGCCGCGCGTGGGCGCTGACGCTGTTCTACTTCCTGGCCTTCGGCGGCTTCGTGGCGATGTTCCTGTACCTGCCCAAGCTGCTGACCGGCGTGCACGACCTCACGAAGTCCGACGCCGGCGCGCGGGCGGCGGGGTTCGCGCTGCTGGCCGTGATCGCGCGGCCGACCGGCGGCTGGCTGTCGGACCGCATCGGCGCCGAGCGCGTGCTGCAGGTCTGCTTCGTCGGCGTCGGGGTGCTGGCGCTCGTGCTGGCCGCGACCTACGAGCACATGGTCCCGCTGACGATCGCCTGCCTGACGATGGCGGTCGCGCTCGGCCTCGGCACCGGCGCGGTCTTCAAGCTCGTCCCGCACTGGTTCCCCGACCGCGTCGGGGCGGTCACCGGCGTCGTCGGGGCCGCGGGCGGCCTGGGCGGCTTCTTCCCGCCGCTGGTGATGGGCGTGGTGAAGTCGGCGACCGGGGGCTACGCGCTCGGCTTCGTGCTCATGGCCGCGGTCGCCGCCGTCTGCCTGCTCGTGCTGCGCGGGATCAAGGCGCGCACCTAGCCCGCGGCGGACAGCAGCAGCGCGACCGCGAAGCCGACGACGGTCGCGAGGCCGACCGCGTCACCGCCGTCCTTGAAGGCGTCGGGCATCATCGCGTCGGCGAGCATCGTGAGGATCGCGCCGGCGGCGAAGGCCTGGACGACCGCGATCACCTCGTCGGCGGCGCCGTCGAGCAGCACGTAGCCCAGCAGCGAGGCCAGGGCGCCGGCCACCGCCACGCCCGCCCACAGGCGGATGATGCCGCTCGCCGGGCGCCCGGCGGAGCGCAGCTCGGCCGAGGAGCCGACCGCCTCGGGGAGGTTCGAGACGAACACCGCCGCCAGCAGCGCGACGCCGATCTCGCCGCCCTGGGCGAGGCTGAGCCCGAGCGCGGCGGACTCGGGCACGCCGTCCAGCAGCGCGCCGAGGGCGAGCAGCGTGCCCGCCGCCGCCGCGTCCTGCTTGCCGCCGTGGCGGCGGCCGAGCGCGCGGCTGCCGAGGAAGTACGTCACGGCGCCGCCGGCGAGGCCGAGCGCCAGCCAGCCCGGGCCGCCGACGCGCAGCGCCTCGTCGGCCAGCTCGAAGCTCACGGCGCTGATCAGCGTGCCCGCGCCGAAGCCGAGCAGCAGCCCGATGGCCTCGCCGGTCTTGTGCACGCGGACGCCGATCAGGGCGCCGATGACCAGCGACGAGCAGGCCAGCAGGCCCCAGAGCAGCGCTTCGAGCACGCGGCGACGCTACCCGCTCCACGCGCGTCCACACCGCTACTGTCACCCGCCGGTGCGCGTCCACCTCGTCGACCCCTCCGCGTTCACGCCGCCCTACGACCGCGCGCTGGCCGCGGCGCTCGCGCGGGCGGGCGCGGAGGTGACGCTGCTGACCAGCCGCTTCGACTACGGCGACGTCCCGCCGGCCGTGGGCTTCGCGGTCGACGAGCGCTTCTACCGGTTCGCGCCCGGCCGGCCGGGGTCGCGGGCCCGGTTCGCCGCCAAGCTCGCCCAGCACGTGCCCGACATGGTGGCCTACGCCCGCGCGGCGCGGGCGGCCGACGTGGTGCACTTCCAGTGGCTGACCGTCCAGCCGGTCGACGCGCACCTGCTCCCGCGCTCGCGGCCCGTCGTGCTCACCGCGCACGACGTCCTGCCGCGCGAGCCGCGGCCGGGCCAGCTGCGCGCGCAGCGGCGGCTCTACGAGCACGTCCGCGCCGTCGTCGTGCACAGCGAGCACGGCCGCCGCCGGCTCGTCGAGGAGCTCGGCGTCGACGCCGCGCGCGTCCACGTCGTCCACCACGGCGCCTTCACCCACCTGGCGCCGCTCGAGCCGCGGCTGCCGCCCGAGCTGCCGGCGACCGACGCGCCGGTCGTCCTCCTGCCCGGGCTGCTGCGCACGTACAAGGGGCTCGACGTCCTGCTCGAGGCCTGGCGCGGCATCG
>JACRMD010000056.1:0-1320 GCA_016215085.1 Solirubrobacterales bacterium
CTCCTTTCGTCGAACCCTGAAGAAGTCCGACGATCATGAGCGCCGCGGTGGCCGGACCTACGTCACCGCCCGTGACGTTCCGTCCGACCGCGTCCTACACCAACACTAGGGACGTGACCTACTTGCAGACGCGGAGGGTCGGCTCGCGTGTGCGGCCTTCGTCGGTGAGCTTCCAGTACAGCTGGCCGCGCAGATCGATCCGTCGTGCGCGGAAGTCGATCCACTCCCAGCGCAGGCCGAGGAGCTCGCAGCGGCGGAACCCGGTGGTGAGTGCGGCGAGCACCAGGTCGACGTAGGGCTCCGGGGTGGCGGCGAGGAGGGCGCGAGCCTCCGCGGGCTCCAGCAACCTGGGCGGCTTGCGCTTGGGCTGCAGGTCGATCGCGTCGTGCCGACCGCCGCCGCGGTGGCGGGCGCGTTGGGGCGTGCGCAGTGGGTTGCGCTCGATGAGGCCCTCCCCCATCGCGTCGGTCAACATCCCGCAGAGCACGGCCAGGTGGTGCTTGACCGTGGACTCCTGCAGGCCGGCGGCCTGGCGCTCGGCCATGCAGGCGGCGATCGCGGCGTGGTCGATGGCGGGGAGCGGGAGCGCGCCGAAGGCCGGCTCGAGGTGGTTGCGCCAACGGCCTTCGTAGTTGTTGTACGTGTAAGGCGACATGCACCCGACCTCGACCCTGGCGGGCGATGCGCTCGAACCACGGCCCGGCGAAGTCGCGCAGCGTCACGACGCGGCGGACCGGCGTCGTGCGGCCATCGACGACGAGCATCCTCAGGTCCGCAAGCGAGCGCTCGAAGTCGTGGAGGTCGGCGGCGCGCTACCCGGCGGGCAGGCGCCCGAGGTTGCGCGAGACGCCGGCGACGCGGCCCTGGACGGCCGGCGAGCACTTGCACGCCCGTGCGTCCTTACTGCGACCGGCGGCGCAGGCGGGACACGACGTCGCGTGGCGAAGCCGCAGCGACGCGCGCATCAGCGTTCGCCTCCGAGGCCGGTCAGAACCGCGGCGGCCGGGCGATCACGACCGGCCGACGCGTTCCCGCGGAAACGCCAACCCCCGAACGACACCGCGCCATGAACCTCTCGACGTCGCGCTCGCAGAAGCGCACGTACTTGCGTCCCGGCACCTTCACGCGCGGCAACGCTCCCTCGCGCCCCAGCCGCCACACGTACCGCTCCGTGTACCCCAGCCGCTCCGCAACCTCCGCCGCCGTCAGCAGCGGACCCATCTCGCCCACGATCAGCAGGGCGTGCCTTCACCGGCTCCCCGGCATCGCCACGACCCTCTTCCCCCCTCGCCGCCCATCCGCCAGCCCACCGGCAGCCAC
>JACRMD010000056.1:1331-5830 GCA_016215085.1 Solirubrobacterales bacterium
AAAGGGCGCCGCTCGGCCCAGGCCTCCGTCCACCAAGCCGAACGGGCTCGACCACCCGATCTCACCATCCATACGAAGTACATGGTGGGAGCGGGTGGTCGAGCCTGTGAGGCGCCTGGATCCCCGCCTGCCATCGGGCCGAGCGGCGCCCGACCCCCTTCCACCGCAGAAGGGACCGCGGAAGGGGGTCGCGTCCGAGCGACGGCCACCACACAGGCAAGCCGTGGCCCATCCATGGCCCAAGAGCACCCGAAAGTGCTGATTTGCAGGAATTTCCGCTCTACACCTAGATGTAGTACATCGCAACGCCCGCCTCGCGCCGCTCGCGCTCGACCACGTCCGCAACGGTGGTCTTCTCGAGCACGGCCCGCGCCGCGGCCGCGGCGTCGGCGAAGACGCCCTCGGCGCCCGCGCCCAGAGGCCCGTCCAGGAGCTCGACGACCTCGAGGACCGTGATGGTCGAGGGGTCGCGGGCGAAGGAGTAGCCGCCCTTGACGCCGCGCTGGGACTTCAGGAGCCCGGCACGGCGCAGGACCGCGAAGAGCTGCTCGAGGAACTGCACGGGGATGTCGCGGCGGCGTGCGAGCTCGCCGATCGGCACGGGGGCGTCGCCGCCGGTGCGGCCGAGCTCGGTGAGCGCCTTGATCGCGTAGGGCGACTTGGTGGTGATCGACAGCATCCCGGAGGGACCACCTTACGAGACCGGTCGGCGCGACACGGCGTCGCGGGTCCCTTTGCCCCGTCTTCACCTGCGCTTGGGCGGTGCTTGACGGCGGCGTCTCTACGGTCGCCCGCCATGCCCTCAGCACGACTTTCCGGCCTGCTGCTGCTCGCGGCCGCCGGCGCCACCGTCGCCGCCGGCTGCGGCACCAACAACTCCTCGGCCGACACCGGTTCCAAGAAGCCCGCTGCACCCGCCACGACGCAGCAGCAGGCCGCGGCCCCCGCCCCGACCACCTCTTCCGGCCCCGTCGACGTCAAGCTCGGCGAGTGGTCGATCACGCCGTCGGCCGCGACCGTCAAGGCCGGCAAGGTCACCTTCGACGTCAGCAACGGCGGCAAGATGCCCCACGAGATGGTCGTCCTGCGCACAAACAAGCAGGCGGCCGACCTCGCCAAGGCCGGCGCCAAGCGCGCGCCCGAGAAGGGCAACATCGGCGAGGTCGAGGACGTCGCCCCCGGCGGCGCCAAGAAGCTGACGCTCAAGCTCAAGCCGGGCCACTACGCGCTGGTCTGCAACATCGACGGTCACTGGACGGCCGGCATGCACGCGGACCTCACCGTGCAGTAGCCCGGGAGCCAAGGCGCGAGCGGGCGGCTCGCTACCGTGGGCCGCCGCGATGGCACGGACGATCGCCCGCTTCGGACCCCCGCTCGCGCTCATGGCGCTCATCTTCTTCCTGAGCGCCCAGCCCGACCTCTCCAGCGGCCTCGGCAGCTGGGACCTCGTCCTGCGCAAGCTCGCGCACATGACCGAGTACGGCGTCCTCTTCCTGCTGTGGTGGCGGGCGCTCTGCCCCGAGCACGGCTGACTGGCCGCCGCGATCGCGATCGGCTACGCCGCCACCGACGAGCTGCACCAGACGACCGTCGAGGGCCGCCACGGCACGCCGGTCGACGTCCTCATCGACGCCGCCGGCGTCGCGATCGCCGCGCTCATCGCCCGCCGCGTGCGCGGCCGGCGGGCGCTAGCCGCGCGCTCGTAGCAGCGCCCGCGCGAGCCACGCCGTCGCCAGCGTCAGCCCGCGGCACGCCCACGCGGCGACCGGCACGAGCGCGAGCCCGATCAGCACGCGCAGCACGGCCGGCCCGGTGGTGTGCTCGTGCAGGACGAAGACCGCGTCGTCGTCCTCGGGGATCGCCCACCACCACGCCGGGGACGTGATCAGCCCGACGGCGGTCGCCCACAGCGTCACCGCGACGGTGAAGCCCAGGACGCCCAGCGGGTGCAGGAGCAGTCCCCACAGCAGGTCGCGCCACGCGCCGCCGTCGGCCACCGCCGTCTTGAAGCGCACCCACAGGTTGCCGATCCACGGCCGTGGCGCCCGCTCCACGGCCACGCCCAGCAGCGAGCGCAGCCGCGCGGCCTCGACGGCGCCGAACCACCGCGCGAGCAGCAGCGTCACGAAGAGCACCGGGAAGCCCAGCATCGTGATCGCCAGGGCCACGGCGAGCGACAGGCCGGTGACGGCGACGGTGAACGACGCCACCCCGAGCGGCAGGCCGAGCGCCAGGTACAGCACGTCGGACGCCATCACCGAGGGCGGCGGGAGGAACGGCAGCCGCCCGAAGCGCGGGCGGCCGGCGGTGAGCGAGGTCATGCCCTCATGGTCGTCCGCGGGCGCCGCTGCCACCACGGCGCAAGCCACCGGATGTGGCCTGCGGAAACCCCGAGGGTGGCTAGAGCCAGCCGCGCTCGGTGGCGATGAGGACGGCCTGGGCGCGGTCGACCGCGCCGAGCTTGCCGTAGATGTTGTGCAGGTGGGTGCGGACCGTCGAGGTCGAGAGCGAGAGCTCCAGCGCGATCTGCTTGTAGACCTTGCCCTCGGCCAGGCGCTTGAGCACCTCGAGCTCGCGACCGCTGAGCGGGCACGGGTCGACCTGCCGCGTGCGGCCGGTGGTCGGGTAGGGCAGGTCGTACATGACCGAGCGCAGCTCGGACGGGCCGAGGCCGATCGTCCGGGCGCACTTGAGCAGCTCGGTCGGCGAGACCGCGCCGCCCTGCGAGTAGTGGGCGAGCATGTCGGCCAGGCGCACGAAGGCGGCCTCGCCGGTGGCGTCGTCGGAGTGGTGGCGCTCGATGACCGAGGCGACGGCCTTGGGCAGGCCCCACCGGCGGGCGAGGACGCCGCCGACCAGCGCGTGGTCGACGCCGAGCTCGCGGCGCTCGCGGTGGATGCGCTCCTCCGGCGTGCGGGCGTTGCCGTGCACCTGGCCCGGGTAGCCGGGGTAGGCGTGCATCAGCACGAGCTTGCCGATGTCGTGCAGCAGCGCGGTGACCATCAGGCGGTCGCGGTGCTCGTAGCCGGCCTCGGTGGCGAGGCGGTCCGCGGCACGCTGGGTGGCGACGCCGTGCAGGCGGAAGCGCTCGGGCGCCGCGTCCCACACGGACGAGCGCTCGAAGAAGTCGAAGGTGCGGGCGCGCGTGGCCAGGGCCTGGACGGCCTCCGGCGAGAGCAGCTCGACGGCCTGGACGACCGACTCGACCTTGCCGCGGGTCTTGCCCTCGACCTGGTTGCCCAGGCGCAGGACGGCGATGACCAGCGCGACGTCGGACTCGACGGCCGCGACGACCTCGCCCGTGGAGATGCGCTCCTGGCGCACGATCCGCAGCAGGCGGTTGCGGCTCTCGGCCAGCGCCGGGAAAGCCTCGAGGGCCTCGAAGGCCGCGGTGAGCCGCCGGCCGTGACCCTCGTTGTGGCGACGTGAGACGTCGCCCGCAGGGGTCATCTGGCGGGAGGAGGTGGCAGGGGCGTTCATGTGGTCGTCTCTGGGCTCCATGGCTGGGCGCGCAAGGGCGCGCACCCGTCTCCGCCTCCTTCATCGGCAGGCGTGGACGGATGGTTGAGCCGACCTGTCCTGCCGGGTGTCAGCCTGCAGCCTTGGCCAGGGCCGCGTCAAGTCGCGACAGCGACTCCTCGCGGCCGAGAACGACCAGCGACTCGAAGATCCCGGGCGAGACCGTCGTCCCGGCGAGCGCCACGCGGATCGGCTGGAAGACGTCCTTGGGCTTGGCGCCCAGCCCCTCGACCACTTCGCGGAGCGCCACCTCGACGCGCTCGACGTCGAAGGGCTCGAGGTGCGCCAGGGCCTCGCGCGCGCGCACGAGCGCGTGCCGGTGGTCGGCGTCCAGCCACTTCGCGCGGGCGGCCTCGTCGTCGGCCGGGCCGTCGAACAGGAAGCCCGCCAGGGGCCAGAAGTCGGCCAGCGTCTGGGTCTTCTCCTGGGTGATCGCGGCCGCCTCGCGCAGGCCGGTGCGCCCCGTGAAGCGCTCCAGCCGGGCGGCGAGGTCGTCGACGCCGAGCTCGCGCAGGTAGCGGCCGTTGAGCCAGCGCAGCTTCTGGACGTCGAACTGCGCGGGGTTCTTCTGCACCCGCGTGACGTCGAACTGCGCGATCAGCTCCTCGGTGGAGAGGATCGTCTGGTCGTCGGCTGCGCCCCAGCCCAGCAGCGCCAGGTAGTTGCGCACGGCCTCGGGCAGGAAGCCGGCGTCGCGCAGCTCCTGCACCGACGCGGCGCCGTGGCGCTTGGAGAGCTTCTTGCCGTCGGGGCCGTGCAGCAGCGGCAGGTGCGCCCACGCCGGCGGCGTCGCGCCCAGCGCCTCGTAGACGAGCAGCTGCTTGGGCGTGTTGGAGAGGTGGTCCTCGCCGCGCACGACGTGGGAGATCTCCGCGTCCATGTCGTCGATCGCGACGGCGAAGTTGTAGAGGACCGTCCCGTCGGCGCGGGCGATCACGGGATCGTCGAGGTGGACGTGCTGGAAGGTCGCGTCGCCGCGG
>JACRMD010000057.1 GCA_016215085.1 Solirubrobacterales bacterium
CCTCGAGATCGCCCGCCAGGTCCGCGCCGTCCTCGCCTGACACGTACCCTCGGTCAGGTGCCCAGCCCGACGGCCCCCCGGGACTCCGGCATCGAGCTCCAGACCCTGGTCATCACCGCTGCCGCGTCCGTCACGGCGGCGTTCGTGACCTCGAAGGTCTGGGCGGCGGGGACGCTGGCCTCCGCGGCGGTGACCCCGGTGCTCGTCGCCCTGGTCAAGGAGGGGCTGCGCAAGCCGACCGAGGTCGTGACCGCCGCGGTGCCCGTGCGCGGGCGCGGGCGCCCCGCGCGCTCCACGACGGCGGCGGAGGACTACGAGGCCACGCTCCGGGACGGCCCGCCGCCGCCGACCCCGCCGCCGGTGCAGGCCGAGACGGGGCCGGTGACGGTGTACTCCACCAGGGCACGCCGGCTGCGCTGGCGGCTGGCGGTCATCACCGGGCTGCTCGGGTTCGGCATCGCGGTGGCGCTCTACACCGTGCCCGAGCTGCTCGCCGGCGGCTCGGCCGGCCGCTCGGGCGCGAAGACGACCTTCTTCGGCGGCAAGAAGCGCAAGCCGTCGTCCTCGACGACCGAGACCACGCAGACCGCGCCTGCCACGACGGCGCCGGCCACGACGGTCACGACGCCGGCCGAGACCGTGACGACGCCGGCCCCCGCGCCGGAGACGACCCCGACGGCGCCCGCGCCGCCCGCCGCGACCACGACGCCCGCGGAGACCGCGCCGCCCGCGCAGACGGAACCGGCCACGCCGACGACGCCGTAGCCGCTACTCGCCGACGAGCCGGTCGGCCGTCGGCACGATCCGCAGCCGCTCGTCGGGGATCGGCTTGCCGCTCACGACCGACGTGCCGTACGTGCCGTCCTCGAGGCGCTGCTCGGCGGCCTCGAGCCGGGCCAGCTCGCCGAGCAGCTGCTCGCGGATGCCCGCGTCGAGGCTGCGCTCGAACAGGCCCTCGCCCTGGTCGGCACGGTCCTGCGGCGCGTCGTCCTCGCCGGCGCGCTCGCCGTCGTGGCGCCCGAGCTCGCGCTCGATGCGCGCCCGCTCCGCCGCCAGCAGCTGCCGTGCCTCGTCCTGGTCCACGGCGCCGAACCTACACGCCGCACCGGCGCAGCGGTGACTTTCGCCCGCCGCCGTCGTCTGATGTCGCGAAGGGGCCGAGGACACGAGAGGACGGGGACATGCTGCTCGAGGACACCACCACCATCGCCGAGACGCACGCGCGCTGCCGCGTCATCGCGCTGGACCGCGCCCGCGAGCTCGCCGCCGAGCGCGAGAACCGCCGCCTGCGGGGCGCCCTCGAGCGCCAGGCCGCCGAGCTGCGCCGCTCGCAGGCCCGGCTGGTCGCCGCCGCCGACGCCGAGCGGCGTCGACTCGAGCGCGACCTCCACGACGGCGCCCAGAGCCGCTTCGTCGCGATCGCGCTGCAGCTGCGCCAGGCCCAGGCCGCGGCGCCGCCGGGCAGCGAGGCCGTCGCGCTCCTCGACGCCGCGATCGCCGAGCTGCGCACCGGCCTGGACGAGCTGCGCGAGCTGGCCCGCGGCATCCACCCGGCCGTCCTGACCGACCACGGCCTCGGCCCGGCGCTCGAGGCGCTGGCCGCCCGCGCGCCGCTGCCGGTCGAGGTCCGCGGCGCGCTCGGCGGGCGGCTGCCCGAGACCGTGGAGACCGCGGCGTACTTCGCCGTCTCCGAGGCGCTGGCCAACGTCGCCAAGTACGCGGGCGCCACGCACGCGGTCGTCGAGGTGCGCCGCGAGCGCGGGCGGCTGGTGGTGACCGTCGACGACGACGGCCGCGGCGGCGCCGATCCGCGGGGCGGGTCCGGGCTGCAGGGCCTGGCCGACCGGGCCGGCGCCCTGGGCGGCCGCGTGGCGGTCGAGAGCCCGGCCGGCTTCGGCACGTGCGTGCGGATCGAGCTGCCCGAGCACGGCCTAGGACCAACGTCGGAGCAGGGTGCGGGTCGCCGTGTTGCATAGTGAGGGGCGATGGCGCTCCAGATCACGGACCTGGTCAAGCGGTACCCGACGGGCACCGAGGCCCTGCGCGGCGTGTCGCTCGACATCGCCGAGGGCGAGTTCTTCGGCCTGCTCGGCCCCAACGGCGCGGGCAAGTCGACGCTGATCCACTGCACGACCGGGCTCGCGCAGCCGACGTCGGGCAGCATCCGCGTCTTCGGCCACGACGCCATCCACGACTACGAGCAGGCGCGGCTGGCCGTCGGCCTCGCGCCGCAGGACCTCAACCTCGACTGGTTCCTCACCGTCGAGGAGTCGCTGGACTACCACGGCGGCTACTTCGGCATGCCGCGCCGGGAGCGGCGCGAGCGCGCGAAGGAGCTGCTGGAGGTCTTCTCGCTCACCGAGAAGCGCGACGACCGCACGCGCACGCTGTCCGGCGGCATGAAGCGGCGGCTGATCCTCGCCCGCGCGCTCATGCACCGCCCGCGGCTGCTGATCCTCGACGAGCCGACCGCCGGCGTCGACGTCGAGCTGCGCCTCGAGCTGTGGCACTACGTCCAGCGCATCAACGCCGAAGGGACCACCATCCTCCTCACCACGCACTACCTGGAGGAGGCGGAGCAGCTCTGCGACCGCATCGCCTTCATCAACCACGGCGACATCGTCGCCCAGGGCACGAGCGCCGACCTGGCCGCCGAGTACGGCGTCTCCTCGCTGGAGGACGCCTACCTCGAGCTGGTCGGCCGCAAGGAGCTCTCGCGGGCGCACGTCGGGGCCGACGCGGCGTGAGCGCCGCGCAGATCCGGTTCTTCGCGCTCGTGCGGCGCGAGGTCAACCGCTTCATGAAGATCAAGCGCCAGACCGTCGGCGCGCCGCTGCTGGAGACCTTCCTCTACATCTCGGTCTTCGGCGCCGCGCTGGGCACGCGCATCGACAAGCTCCACGGCGTCGACTACGTCGTCTTCATCATCCCCGGGCTGATCATGATGGCCTGGGCGATGAACGCGTTCTCCAACAACGCCTCGTCGATCCTGCAGCAGAAGTTCCAGGGGGCGATCCAGGACCAGCTGTCCTCGCCGGCCTCGCCGCGCCAGCTGCTGCTGGCCTTCTCGCTCGGCGGCTTCCTGCGCGGGATGCTCGTGGCGACGCTGACGTTCGTCGCCGCGTCGTTCCTGGTCGACGTCCCGGTCGAGCACGTCCTCGTGCTGATCCCGTCGCTCTTCCTCGTCGGCTTCTTCTTCGCGCAGCTCGGCGTGCTCATCGGCGTGCGCGCGGAGCAGTTCGACGACGTGTCGTTCGCGCAGACGTTCGTGCTGCAGCCGCTGATCTTCCTCGGCGGGGTCTTCTACTCCGCCTCGCTGCTGCCCGAGCCCTTCCAGACCCTGACCCACTTCGACCCCGTCTACTACATGATCGGGCTCGTCCGGTACGGCTTCCTGGACTACTCGGACACGAACGTCGCGCTCTCGCTGCTGCTGCTGACGGCGGCCACGGCGGCGCTGTTCGCGGTGAACCTGCGCCTGTTCCTGCGCGGCTACAAGCTGCGCGCCTAGCCCAGGCGCGGGCCGTCGAGGCGGCCGTGGAGGCCGGCGAGCTCGACGACGGCCGACGTGACGTAGTCCGCGCGCGCCTCGGCGATCGCCGCCTCGAGGTGGTGGACGTAGGCGCACGTGGGGTCGACGCCGCCGAGACGGGCCTCGAGCCGCTCGGCCTGCAGGCGCACGAGGCGCGCGCGGGCGTCCGGGGCCGTCCTGGCCAGCTCCTCGATCCTGGGCCGCTGCATGGGCGAGAGCGTCCCAGCGCCACGGCGCGCCGCCCACGGGGCCAGCCGGTGTCCGCCGGGTGCGGGCATCCGCCCCTGGTCACGGATGTCCGCCGGCGGACCGCAGTCCGGTTGTGATTGACTGTGCAAGCAACCGCGTGCTATGGTTGTCCATGCAACTACTTGCGGAGTCCACGGGGGACCACCGCACAACCCGCAGAGGAGACTTCAATGGCTGGCACCACCACCCTCATCCCGACCGGCACGTGGACCGCTGACGTGGCCCATTCGAAGGTCGGCTTCGCCGTCAAGCACATGGGCATCGCCACCGTGCGCGGCGAGTTCAAGGAGTTCGAGGGCACCCTCGAGATCGGCGAGGACCTGTCGACCGCCAAGGTCCGCGGCACCGTCAAGGTCGCGTCGGTCGACACCAACGAGCCGCAGCGCGACGAGCACCTGCGCTCGGCCGACTTCTTCGACGTCGCGCAGTACCCGGAGCTCACCTTCGAGTCCACCCGGATCGAGGCGCTCGACGACGAGAGCTTCCGCATCACCGGCGACCTGACGCTGCACGGCGTGACCAACGAGGTCGTCCTCGACGCCGAGGTCCAGGGCACCGACGTCGACCCGTGGGGCAACGAGCGCGTCGGCCTGGAGATCACCGGCCAGCTCTCGCGCGGCGACTACGGCATGAAGTTCAACCAGGCGCTGGGCAGCGGCAACATGCTCGTCGCCGACAAGGTCAAGCTCGCGCTCGACGTGTCGGCCGTCAAGCAGGCCGCGTAGCACCCCGTCTCCTCTGGCCGGCTCCGCGCCGCCGCCCCGGCGGCGCGGAGGCCTGGCCAGGAGCCCCCGGCCGTGGGATGCTCGGCCGGTGACCCCTCCCGTCTCGCGCGGCTTCCGCGGCCGCCGGCGGCCCGCCGAGGACGCCGCGCGGCTCCCGCCCGGCCAGTACCTGACCACCGACTTCCCGGTGCTCTCGGCCTGCCCCACGCCGCGCACGGCGCTGGACGAGTGGAGCCTCACCATCGACGGCGCGGTCGACGCGGTCGCCCGCTGGTCGTGGGACGAGCTGCTCGCGCTCCCGCAGGAGACCTTCACGGTCGACCTGCACTGCGTCACCCGGTGGTCCAAGCTCGGCACCACCTGGACCGGCGTCCCCCTCGACGCCCTGCTCGAGGAGGTCGCCACCG
>JACRMD010000058.1 GCA_016215085.1 Solirubrobacterales bacterium
AAGGACTCCAGGAACTGCAGCTCGTCGGGGTGCTCGGCGCGCAGAGGCGCCAGCGCGTCCTCGCGCACGCGCGCGAGGTCCGCCCACGGCGAGGCGCCCGCGTCGGGCAGGGACATCGCGATGGCCTGCAGCGCCTGGCGCGCGTCGCCCTCGACGACGACGTCCGCCATGTAGTTCTTGGTGGCGTCGCGCGCGTCGACGTTGATCGCCAGCAGCTTCTGCGGGCGCGGCAGCCGCCAGTTCATGGTGGACATGCCATCCAGGTCCGAGCCGACGGCGATGACGACGTCGGCCTGCTCCCACAGCGCGCCCGCCGCGGGCAGGTGCGGCGGCAGCCCGACGGCGAGCGGGTGGTGGCCGACGAGCCCGCGGCTCGTGTAGGTGGTGAAGATCGGCGCGCCCAGCCGCTCGGCCAGCGTGGCGACCTCGCGGCCCGCGTGCTGGGCGCCGCCGCCGGCCCAGACCACCGCGCGCCAGCGCTCCGCGAGGAGCTCGAGCGCGGCGGAGACGTCGACCGGCCGCGGCGCCGGCGGCTCCGCGGGCGCGGGCGGCTCGACCTCGGCCGACAGCTCGTCGGTGGGGATCTCGAGGAACACCGGCCGCGTGGGGGCCGTGAGCGCGTCGGCCAGCGCCGCCGCGATCGCGCCCGCGCCGCGGTGCGTGGCCTTCGTGACCGGCGCGAACATCGCGGCCTGGTCGGTCGCCTCGTGCAGGGCGCCGCCGACGACGCCGCGCCGCTTGAGCGACCTGGGGATGTCGGTGGCGATGACGAGCACCGGCGAGCGCGACGCCCACGCCTCCCCGGTCGCGCCGAGCGTGTTCGCCGCGCCGGGGCCGGTCGTCACCAGCGCGACGCCGACCTCGCCGGTCGCGCGCGCCCAGCCGTCGGCCGCGTAGGCCGCGGCCTGCTCGTGGCGGACGCCCACGAGGCGGATCGAGGACACGCGCAACGCCTCCCAGGCCGGGAGGTTGTGGACGCCCGGCAGGCCGAAGACGACCCGCACGCCGGCCTGCTCGAGGGCGGAGACGAGGACCTGCGCGCCGGTGGCCATGGGCGCGCAGGCTACGCCGTGACGTGCTGTGGCGCCTGGGCGCCTGGGGCTTGGGCGCTTCGGCGCTTGGGCGCGGGCGTGGTTGGTCTGCGGCGTTGCCGCGACGCTCGCCACCGGCTCTCCGCCCGCGCTCCGTGGTTGGGGCTCGGGCGGGGCTTGCTGTTGTGACCGCCTCTGGTGTGCGGGCGCCGTGGCATCGGTTCCGCGCTTCGTGCTCCGCCCGGGTGACGACATCGCGCACCGCCGCGACACGTGCGTCGGCGGCAGACGGCGAAGCCGGCGCGCTCGGTGGCTCGAGCACCGATGCTGTCGCGGGCGGCGATGCGCGATGTCGTCAGCGGCGCGGAGCCGAAGCGCGGGATCGATGTCAGCACGCCGGGACGCCGACCCGAGTGCGCCCCTGTTCACGGCGACGGGTCGCCGACCGCGCGAGCGCGCGCGCAGCGTCCGATGGCGAGCGTCGCGGCAGCGCCGCCAACCAGCACGCCAAGCGCTACGCGGCCGGGAGCACGCGGGGCTGCGCGGCCCGGAGCCGCTCGAGCAGGTCCGCGACCTCGGCGTCCTTGGGCGACAGGTGCAGGGCGCGCTCGGAGGCGGCGATCGCGTCGCTCACGCGGTCGGTGCGCGCGAGCGCGTGCGCGTAGCGGGTCCACGCCGGCCCGCTCTCGGGGTCGAGCATCGTCGCCTGCTCGGTGGCGGTGACCTCCGCCCCGAGGTCGCCGGCGAGGTGGTGGGCGAGCGCGAGGTCGAGCAGGCCCTCGACCGACGGCTGCAGGCGGCGGGCGCGCTCGAGCGCCTCGATCGCCGCGGCGCGGTCCATCAGCCGCAGGCGCAGTCGGCCGACGCGCTCCCACTCGCCGGCGTCGCCCGGCGCGCGGGTGGCGGCGCGCTCCGCGGCCTCGGCGGCCAGGTCGATCGCGCCCATGTCCTCGTAGATGCGCGCGGCAAAGCGGTGGGCGGTCGGGCGGTCGGGGTCGGCGCGGACCCAGTCGCGCACCGAGCGGCCGGCGGCCGGGAGGTTGCCGGCCTGCCAGAACGCGAGCGTGAGCAGGCGCAGGACGGCGATGTTCGTCGGCTCGGCGTCGCGCGCGTAGACCAGGCGCTTGGCGGCGAGGTCGTAGTCGCCGTCGTGCAGCGCGTGCTGCGCCGCGGTCATGAAGCGCTGCACGCGCTCGGCGCCGGGATCGGGCTTCGAGAAGTCCACGAACTGCAGCGACCCGGCCGGCACGGTGCGCACGCCGGGCTGGAAGCGCACGCGCGCCCACTGCTGGATGTCGTCCCCGCCGCCGGTGAAGTAGATGCCGCTGACCTCGCCGACGCCCCACTCCGGGTAGCTCAGGCAGCGCGCGTAGCGGTGGACGACGGAGTGGTCCGGGACGCGCGAGCCGAACGGGTCGTACTTGGCCTGCTCGGCCGCGGCCTGCCGGCGGCGCTGCTCCTCCTCGTACGCGCGGCGGCCCTCCTCGGCGCGCGCCTTGCGCGCGGCGGCGGCGTTGACCTTGACGGCGTTGCGCGTGACGCGCCCGCCGCGCGAGTCCTCGGCCAGCGCCTCGAGCTGGTCGGCGGCCTCGTTGATGGCCTTGAGGTGGCGCTCGTGCTCGACCTGCTTGCCGGGCGGCGCGAGGTCGGGGTGCCACACCTTCGCCTGGCGGCGCCGCGCGAGCTGGACGTCGCGCTTCTCGAACGG
Organism: Solirubrobacterales bacterium; assembly: GCA_016215085.1. GTDB lineage: Bacteria > Actinomycetota > Thermoleophilia > Solirubrobacterales > Solirubrobacteraceae > Baekduia. The sequence continues at coordinate 2,740 of JACRMD010000058.1, forward strand.
CGGCTCGAGCTCCAGCAGGAGGAGCGCCTGCTCGATGTCCAGCACTTGCGGCACGATCCTCCAGAGTAGCGGCGCCCGGCGTGGATTCGAACCCGCTCGCGCCCCCTTGCGCGACCGTCGCACGGGCCGTACCCTCGCCTGTCGAAGTGCTCGCCGCCGCGCACAAGCCGTCCGCCAAGAAGCCCGCCCCGGGCACGACGACGACCCCGCGCACCTAGCGGACGGAGCTTCCACATGGCCTCCCAGTCCGCACACGAAGCGGGCGGGGGCCGACGGCAGGCCCACACCCGCGAGCAGGTCCTCCACGGCATCCGCCGCTGGCACGCGCTGTACGGCGAGCCGCCGACGACGGCCGACTGGAACCCGTCGATCGCGCGCTGGCGCGCGCAGGAGTGGCGCGTCGCGCGCTACCGCGCGGGCGATCCCGAGACCGGCGCGCCGTGGCCGTCGCTGAACGCGTGCAAGCGCGCCTTCGGCGGCTCGTTCGCGGCCGCGGTCCGCGCGGCGGGGCTGGTGCCGCACGGCCCGGGCCCGCGCGCCGCGCCCGGTCCCGTGCGATCGAGTGGAACGTTGACCGGAACTATTCCGGGAAACGTTGCGCTCGATGCCGAGGTCGACGCGCTGCGCACGCGCATCGCGCGGCTGGAGGCGCAGCTGGCGGACTCGCGGCAGCGCGCGCGGCGCATGAGCGAC
>JACRMD010000227.1 GCA_016215085.1 Solirubrobacterales bacterium
GGTGAGGAGGCCGGGCGGGCGGCCGCGAGGCTGGTCCGGGCGGGGCTGGCCTACGTCATCGCCTCGGACGGCCACCCGGGGAGCCGCGAGCACACGCTCGCCGACGGGGCGGCGGCCGCCGCGCGCTCCGGGGCGAGCCGTACGCAGATCCTCCAGCTCACCGAGGCCAACCCGCGCTTCCTGCTCCAGCACGGGCTGCCGTGCCCCGCGCCGCGGCGGGCGGTGGCGATCGCGCGCGCCCGCGACGCCGCCCGCCGGCTGCGCCCGCGCGAACTACGGAGCAGCTAGCGCGCCCCGCACGGATGCGCGGCGCGGCGGGTGGGACGACGCTGCCGTGCATGAAGCAGCGCATCACGATCCTGGGCGCCGGCTTCGCCGGCCTGGAGACCGCCTTCCTGCTGCGCATGCGCCTACGCGACAAGGCCGACCTCACCGTCGTCGCGCCGCAGGAGTCGTTCACCTTCCGCCCCAACACGATCTACGTCCCGTTCGGCGGCGACCCCGACGACCTGGTCGTCGACCTCTCCAAGCCCTTCCGCCGCCGGCACGTCGAGTTCGTGCAGGGCAGCGTCGCCGACGTCCACGCCGCCGACCACGAGGTCGAGCTGGCGGACGGCCGCCGGCTCGAGTACGACAAGCTCGTCGTGGCCACCGGGGCCGACATGCGCCCGGAGGAGATCCCCGGGCTGGCCGAGCACGCCGCCACGATCTGGACGCCGCGGAGCATGCTCGGCGTGCGCGAGCGCTTCGAGCGCGTGCGCGACGAGGCGCGCGACGGGGGCACCAGCCGCGTCCTCTTCCTAGTGCCGCCGAACAACAAGTGCGCCGGCCCGCTCTACGAGATCGTGATGATGTTCGAGACGTGGCTGCGGCGCCAGGACGTGCGCGAGCGGGTCGACATCACGTGGTCGACCTTCGAGCAGACCTACATCCAGGCCTTCGGGCCGCGGCTGCACGAGGTCGTCACGGACGAGTTCGCGACGCGCGGCATCACCGGCCACACGGCAGACGTCGTGACCGAGGTCGTGCCCGGCGAGGCCCGCTACGCCGACGGCACGAGCCGCCCGTTCGACCACCTGATCGCCTTCCCACCGTACGTCTCGGCCGTCCGCTACGCGGGCCTGCCCTCGGACGACCGCGGCTTCATCCGGACCGAGATGACCACGCGCGAGGTCGCCGGCGTGCCCGACGTCTACGCCCCGGGCGACGCGGGCGACTTCCCCGTCAAGCAGGCGTTCCTCGCCTTCCTGCAGGCCGACACCGTCGCCGAGCACGTCGCCGCGCTGGCCGGCATGCACCCGTTCGAGCAGCCGTTCGACCCGGTCTCCATGTGCATCATGGAGATGTTCGACAAGGCGACGTTCGCGCAGGTGCCGCTCGAGGTCACCGGCGACCCGGCGCGGCCGGTCAAGGTGCGCGACGACGCCGACGGCGACTACAAGGTCGGCACCGGCACGACGTGGCGGCTGGGCAAGAAGATGCTCGGCATGAGCGTGCCGATGCGCTTCCACGCCGGCGAGCCGTTCCACGCGGGCATGGGCTGGCAGATGATGGAGGTCGGCCTCAAGGGGATGTCGTCGGTCCTGGCGGACTGACGGCTACGACGCGGCGGGCTCGAGCGGGAGGCCGAGCGTGACCCAGTCGTGGATGCCGCCGCGGTAGAACAGCAGCTTGTCCGCGGGCCACCCGGCGCCGAGCAGGCGCCGGATCGCGTCCGGCGTCGCCGCGCACTGCGGGCCGTTGCAGAAGAGGACGGTCTCGACCTCGGGGTCGAGCTCGTCGAGCCGGTCGAGGACCTCGGTGTGCGGGATCGACCGCGCGGCCGGCAGCGTGCCCTCGGCGACGTAGTGCTCCAGGCGGACGTCGACGACGGGGAGGCCCGCCTCGAGGTGCGCGATGACCTCGAGCTCGCCGACCGTCCGGACGCCCGGCGCGATCTCCATCGGCGTGATCGTGCCCCAGGTCGCGTCGACCACGAACCGTCCGGGCTCGCCCGGGAGCGGACGCGGGAGGAAGAAGGCATCCGCGTTCCGGGCGAGGCGCCGGACGTGGTCAACCACCACGGGTGGGTTCGGTGTCATGGTCGCCTCCAGCCTTCCGCGCGGTCGCGTGGTGGCCATCCGTGGAAGGCCGCCGGGGCGTGCGGGAAGCCCGCGTGTCAGTCGCGGTAGCGGCGGCCGCCGCCCAGCGCGCCGAGGTCGGCGAGGAAGGCGAGGACCACGAGGAACCACTCGAAGCCGGTGACCTCGTTGGTGCCGGCGATGTACATGGACGCGTACGCGAGCGTCGTCCACGGCAGCAGGAAGAAGCCGAGGAACGGCAGCCACCAGCTGTCGTAGGCCTGGCCGAGCCAGTCGCTGAAGACCCAGACGCCGAGGATCGCCAGCCGCGGCGAGATCAGCGCGAAGAGGACGACGAAGCAGCCCATGGCTGCGCCGAGCCTATCCGCGATGCTGCTGCGCGTCCGGCGAGGCCTCCCAGAAGTCGTCGATCTTGTTGCCGCCGTCGCCGTCCTGCTTGCGCGAGATCGCCCACAGGTCGACCGGCTCGTCGCCCTCGTTGCGGTGCGAGCGGGGCGTGCCGGCCGCGACGCGCACGGCCGAGCCGGCGCGGACCTTGCGGACCTCGTCGCCGAAGCGCATGGTCAGCGTCCCGCGGGTCACGAGGTACACCTCCTCGAGCTCGTCGTGGGTGTGCCCGGTGCCCTGCTCGAAGTCCGAGTGGGGCGGGATGCGGATGAGCGTCACCGCGAGCTGCTCGGCCCCGAGCGCGTCGGTGAGGCTGCGGAACTCGCCCGGGACGTCGCTGCCCGCGTAGGCGTCCTCGGCGTCGTCGGCATGGACGATGGCGTAGTCGGTCACCCGCCAAGTCCTACCCGACGGATGGACGACGTACTGCGACAGCGGTCAAGCTTGCTCACCATCGTGCCGAGGGTGGCGCCATGGTGCGGGAGACCGAGGCAGAGGCGGTCGGAGCCGGGGCCGAGGTCGGGCGCGTGCTCGACATGTGGTCGGAGCTCTGCGGCTTCGGGGTGCTGCACGACCTGACCGAGCCCGGGCGGCGCGCGAACATCGACCACGTCGTCGTCGGGGCGCGCGGCGTCACGGTCGTCGACGCGAAGTCGTGGGCCGGCGACGTGAAGGTCACACCGCGGGGCGTGCGGGTCGGCCGCTGGGGCAAGCGCCAGGAGGTCGCCTCGCTCAAGGGACAGGTCGCGCGGGTGGCGCAGGTGCTCGCCGAGGCGGGGATCGACGCGCCGGTCGACGGCGCGCTGTGCCTCGCCCAGCGCAACGCCGGACGCGAGCTCGTGGTCGTCGGCGGCGTCGCCGTCGGGTGGCCGGAGGCGGTCGCCCGCTCGGTCGCGACGGGCGACGCCTGGGACGCCGCGGCCGTGGAGGCCGCGTTCGACGTGCTGTCGGAGCGCTTCGACCACCGCGCCGCGCGCCGGCCCGGCGACCTGCTGCCGTTCGCCGCCGCGCCGGTCGCCCCGCCGCCGGTGCCGAAGGACTGCGGTCCGGAGCGTCGCCGGCGTCCGAACGGCGCAGCGGGCAGGCGGCGGCCGAAGGGCGCAGCGAGATCCGCGCGCCGCCGCCGCGCGCTGGAGCGCGAGGCCTGGCGGCTGGCGTTCGTCGCCGTGCTGCTCGTGGCGCTCGCCGGCGTCGCCGAGCGCGCCTCGTAGCCGACGCCCGCGTCCGTAGTCCACCCCGTCCGGGCCACGCGGTCCGCCCCGATGCGGGATCGCGCGCCCGGACATACGGTCGGGCCATGCCGACACGGCCGCTCTCCGAGGCACCGCTGGGTGCCGAGCTCGATGCGCTCGTGGCGCACGGCCAGGAGCGCGGATGCGTCCACGAGTCCGAGATCGAGGCGATCGCCACGCGACTCGAGCTGCCCGACGGGGTCGTCGAGGACCTGCGCGACCAGCTCGCGGAGCTGGAGGTCGACGTCCACGACGACTGCGGCCGCGCCGCGCCCGCGACGGCCTACGCCAACGGCGACCTCGCGACGTACACCGCCGACGCGATGACCCAGTTCCTCGCCCGCGCCGGCGGCCACCGGCTGCTCACGCCGCCCGAGGAGATCGAGCTGGCCAAGCGCATCGAGCGCGGCGACCTCGAGGCCAAGGAGCGGCTCGTCTCCCACAACCTGCGGCTCGTCGTCTCGATCGCCAAGCGCTACCCCGTCAGCGTCGACCTGCCGCTGATCGGCCTCGTCCAGGAGGGCACGATCGGGCGGATCCGCGCCGCCGAGAAGTTCGACTGGCGCCGCGGGTTCCGCTTCTCCACCTACGCGACGCTGTGGATCCGCCAGGCGATCGGCAACGCGCTGTCCTCCAAGTCGCGCGTGATCCGCCTGCCCCAGCAGGTCGACCTCGAGGAGCGCAAGCTCGCCGCCGCCCACCACGAGCTCGCCACCAAGCTCGGCCGCGACCCGACGATCGAGGAGGTCGCCGAGGCGTCCGGCCTGACCGTCGACCGCGCCATGGCGCTGCGCGCCGCCCCCCGGGTGACGACGAGCCTCGACGTGCCCGTGGGCGAGAGCGGCACCTCGCTCGGCTCGCTGATGCCCTCCGACCTGCCCGACGTCGGCGAGGAGGTCCACGTCACGCTCGGCCACGACGCCGTGCGCCGCGCCGTCGCCGCGCTCACCGAGCCCGCGCGCTCGGTGATCCGCCTGCGCTACGGCCTCGATGGCGAGGAGCCCCTGACCTACAGCGCGATCGGCGAGCGGCTGGGCATCAGCGGCGAGGGCGCGCGCCGGTACGAGAAGCGCGGGCTGCAGGAGCTCCAGCTCGAGCGCGAGCTCGAGGCGCTGGCCGACGCCGCCTAGGCCGTCGCGGCGAGCGCGCCGGCGAGCACGCGGCGGATCGCCTGGTTGGACGCCTCGTCGGGCGACTCGAGGACCACCGTGGCCGGCCGCTCGAACCCCGCCAGCGCCTCGGCCACGGCTCGGCCCGCAGCGTGCCCTCGCCGTAGGGCACGTGCGCGCGCTCGTTGCCGCCCGTGTGGACCACGTCGTAGAAGTGGATGTGGAACGGCGCCCGCGTGCCCATCGCGTCGTCGGCCGCGGCGAGCACCTCCGCGAACGCGTCCACCGTGACGAAGCCGCCGCCGGTGACCGCGTGCAGGTGGGCGAAGTCGAGCACCGGGCGCACCCACGGCAGCGCGCGGCAGATCGCCAGCACGTCGTCGAGCGTGCCGAGGTCGCGGGCGCGGCCCATGACCTCCACGCCGAACGGCACCGCGCGGCCGCTGCGCTCCAGCCGCGCGCGCAGCGCGGCGAGCTGCTCGATCACCGCGTCGAGCGCCTCGGCCCGTGAGCGCCCGAGCAGGAACCCCGGGTGCAGCACGACCGGCGCGGCGCCGCACGCGGCCGCGATGCCCGCGGCGTGGTCGAGCATGCCGATCGCCCGGTGGTGCTTGGGGCCGTCCACCTCGGGGTGCCCCAGGAAGGCCGCCATCGGCGCGTGGATCGAGAGCGCCAGGCGCTCCTCGCGCGCGAGCACGCCGAGCCGCTCGGCGAACCGCCAGCTCATCCAGAAGCCCTTGCCGAAGTCGATCTCGCACGCGTCGTAGCCCCGCGCGCGGAGCTGGTGGACGGCGCCGTCGGCGCCGGCGCGGGACGGCACTCGCGAGGGTCCGATCCGGAGGGGGCGCATGGGCCGATCATCCGGGCGCGCACGCCGCGCGCCATCCGGGGCAAGCCCCGCCGCTGGTGCGGGACTCCACGGACCCAGGGAACTCCCAGCCTCCGCCGAGCCGGGTCCCAAGGGGCGGGTCGATGGTGTGCCCATGCCGACCGCCGCCGCCACCACCGCCCGCCGCACCTTCGTCGAGCACGTGATGGGCACCGTCGTCTCGCTGGACGTCCGCGCCGCCGCCGACCCCGGCGCCGTCGCGCCGGCCGTCGCCCGCGCCATGGCCTGGCTGCACGAGGTCGACGCCCGCTTCAGCACCTACCGCGACGACAGCGAGGTCAGCCGCGCCGACCGCGGCGAGCTCTCGCCGCTCGCGCTCTCCGACGACCTGCGCCTCGTCCTGGGCCGCTGCGCCGAGCTGCGCGCGGAGACCGGCGGCTTCTTCGACGAGCACGCCGCCGGCCGGCTGGACCCGAGCGCGCTCGTCAAGGGCTGGGCCGTCCAGCGGGCCGCCGACCTGCTCGCCGGCGCCGGCGTCACCGACTTCTGCCTGGCCGCCGGCGGCGACCTCGTCGTCCGCGGCGGTGCGCTGCCGTGGCCGCGGTGGCGCGTCGGCATCCAGCACCCCGAGGACCGCGACGCGGTCGCCACGACCATCGCCGTCACCGACGCCGCGGTCGCCACCTCCGGCGCCTACGAGCGCGGCGAGCACGTGCTCGACCCGCACACCGGCCGCCCGCCCTCGAGCGTGCTCTCGGTGACGGTCGTCGGGCCCGACCTCGGAACCGCCGACGCCTACGCCACCGCCGCCTTCGCCATGGGGCTCGACGGCCCGGGCTGGACGCTGACGCTCCCGGGCTACGAGGCGATGACCATCCTCGGCAGCGGAGCCGTGCTCTCCACCCCTGGCTTCCCGGAGGCGGCATGAGCTCCGCGCTGTGGGCCGACGCGCGCACGGCCGAGCCGCAGCCGGCGGTCGCAGGCGGCCGCCGGCTGCTCGCGGCCTACGGCATGGTCGTCGTCGTGGTGCTGGTCGCGCGCTTCGGCCCCCTGGAGCGCGCGATCGGCCAGGACCGGTCGGCTACGCGCGCGCCGCGCACGACCGCCGCGGGATGTGGTGGCAGGCGCACCCGTACTCGCTGTCGGCCGCGCCGCGCGGCGACGAGCTGCGGATCACCGTCAAGGACCTCGGCGACCACAGCCGCGCGCTCGCGGCGATCCCCGTCGGGACGAAGGTCGCCATCGAGGGGCCCTACGGCGCCTTCACCGCGGACACCGCGCACGGCGACCGCGTGCTGCTCGTCGGCGCGGGCGTCGGCATCACGCCGATCCACGCGCTGCTGGAGGAGCTGCCGCACGCTCACCGCGATGGTCCCCGACCTGGCCGAGCGCGACGTCTACGTCTGCGGGCCCGACGGGTTCACCGCGCGCATCGCGCAGGCCGCCCACGACGCGGGCGTGCCCGCGACGCGCGTGCACCACGAGACCTTCGCGCTGTAGCGCTCAGCGCAGGCCGTCGCCGCGGCCGGCCGCGCGCGCGAGCGCGAACACGACGGCCAGCAGCACGGCCCACGTGAGCAGGAGAGCGGTGGCGAGCACCATGGCGTGGGTTTCGACGCCGTGTCGAAGATTCCCCACGCCGACCGCGCCTCCGGTTAGGTTCGCACGCTGACACGGGGCGAACGTGGGTCGCCCCCCGGAGGAGGAGAAGACGACGTGCCCCAGTCCGTCGCGGCGCCCCGCGCCGCACGCTTCCTGCTGCCCCTGATCGCGGTCGCGCTGAGCCTCGCCGCCGCCATCACGACCGCCACGGCGAGAGCCGACGGCCCCGGCGTCGGGACGCCGTGGGTCGTCTCGGTGGGCGACTCCTACATCTCGGGTGAGGGCGGCCGGTGGGCCGGCAACACCAACGGGAGCGAGAGCGGCACCGACGCCCTCGGCTCGACCGCCTACTACGACAACGCCACCAACACGGCCGAGACCATCAACCGCTGCCACCGCTCGAAGGCGGCCGAGGTCCACATCGGCGGCGGCGTCAACGGCAAGAACCTCGCCTGCAGCGGCGCGAAGACCTCGACGTTCACCGACGGCGACGGCAACTTCAAGCCGGGCCTGGACTTCTACCTGTCGGGCTCCAACAAGGGCCAGGCGCGGATGCTCCAGGAGTTCGCGGCGACCAACAACGTGAAGATGATCTCGCTGTCGATCGGCGGGAACAACTTCAACTTCGCGAGCATCGTGCAGTCCTGCGTCACCGACTGGCTCACGTCGCCGTCGTGGTGGAAGAACTACTGCAACGACGACTCGTCGGTGACCAGCAACTTCACGTCCGCCAACGTGTCGGCGCAGACCACGGCCATCAAGAACGGCATCCTGAACATCCGCCAGGCGATGCTCAACGCCGGCTACTCCGACGGCCAGTACACGATCGTCGTGCAGGACTACATGTCGCCGATCCCGCTCGGCTCGGGCTTCCGCTACGGCGAGTCCGGCTACACGCGCCAGAACACCGGCGGCTGCGGCTTCTGGAACGCCGACGCCAACTGGGCCAACAACTCCGCGCTGCCGACGATCAACAACGCGGTCAAGAACGCGGTCGCCCAGGCCGGCCTGGGCAACACGCGGATCCTCGAGCTGCAGACGGCCTTCAACGGCCGCCGGCTGTGCGAGAACACCGTGGGCCTGCTCGAGGAGGCCGGCCTGAGCAGCTGGACGCAGGCCGGCGCGACCGACCGGACGGAGTGGATCGAGCAGATCCGCACCGTGTCGACGGTGTTCGGCAGCTACTACGTCCAGGAGTCGCTGCACCCCAACTACTGGGGCGAGCTGGCGCTGCGCAACTGCGTCCGCCAGGCCTACAACGGCGGCACCCCGCGCGGGGGCACCTGCACCCGCGGCGCCAACGGGCGCAACGCCCAGGGCGGGCCGTACATGAACCTCACGTAGGGCGGCGCCGCCGCTCGCCG
>JACRMD010000228.1 GCA_016215085.1 Solirubrobacterales bacterium
GCGCGGCGACGTCGCCGATGGCCAGCGGGCCGCGCAGCGTGGTGCCGCACGACGGGCAGAAGCGGTCCTCGCTGGCGTGCAGCGCGCCGCAGCGCGGGCAGGCGGCGATCCCGGGCTCGCGCAGCTCGAGCACGTCGCGGCGGTCGTCGAGCACGCGCTCGAGGGCGCGGAGCTCGCGGTCCACCGCGTCCAGCGCGGCGAGCTTGCCCCGCACGAGGTCGTCGCCCTGGCGGCCGAAGCGGTGCAGGTCGAAGACCAGGCCGCCGAGGTCGCGGAAGCCGAGCTCGCGGACGCGGCGCAGGTAGCGCAGGCGGCGACGGAGCCTGCCGCGCTCGCGGAAGCTGGGGCGCCCGGCGGCGGCCTGCGGCGCGACGCCCGCGGGCAGCGTCTCCGACGGCGGCGCCACGGCGGGCGCGACGACGGTCGGCTGCGTCTCCTGCGGGGCCGGCCCGGTCGAGCGCCGGCGGAACCGGATGCGCTGAAGGAGACCCTTCATGGAAGAACGGCGCCGGGAAGGGGCGCCGGCGACGGACCATACCAGCGGCCCCGGGCGCGAACCCCCGCCACGAACCCGCCGCGCCCCCGTCGCGCTTTCGTCACATCCGCGCGTGGTCCCGTCACGCGGTCCGGCTCAGCATCGCGGTCACTCGTCATCGACATCTCCTCCAGGGAGGGAACGCATGCACCGCGCCATGGGCTACGCCCACGCAACCATCCACCACAACATGCTCGCGCTGCGCGACCGCGCGGCGGGCGAGCAGGGCCAGGGCACCGTCGAGTACATCGGCCTGCTGCTCCTCATCGGCGGCCTGATCGGCGCGGTCGCGGCCGCGAAGGTCGACGGCGGCAAGGTCGCCACGACGATCGCCGACCGCCTCAAGCAGGCGATCAGCGACGTGAAGGTCACCAGGTAGCGCCACACCGAGGGGACGGCGCGCCGCGCGCGGAGTTGCGGCCGGGCGTTGCGGCGGGTGCGGTGCCTACCATGGGCCCGTGCCCGCCGCCTCCGATCCGCGCGACCGGCCGATCGCCGTGTTCGACTCCGGCGTCGGCGGCCTCACGGTGCTCCACGAGCTGCTCGTGCACCTGCCGCAGGAGGACTTCGTGTACCTCGGCGACACCGCGCGCTTCCCGTACGGGCAGCGCTCGACCGCCGAGCTCGAGGGCTTCGCGCTGCAGATCGCCGAGGAGCTCGCGCACCGCCGCGCGAAGCTGCTCGTCGTCGCGTGCAACACGATGACCGCGGCGGCGCTGCCGGCGCTGCAGCGGCGGATGCTCGAGACGACGCTCGGCGTGGACGTCATCGGCGTCGTGCGCCCCGAGGCGCTGCACGCCGTGGCCGCCACGCGCAACGGGCGCATCGGCCTGCTCGCCACGCCCGCCACCGTCGCCAGCGGCGCGTACGCCGACGCGGTCGCGGCGGTCGACAGCCACGTCGACCTCGTCGCCGTCCCGTGCCCGGACCTCGCGCCGCTGATCCAGGACCCGCCCGGCGGCGCCGCCGGCGAGCTCTTCACGCCGCGCCTGCAGGACGCGGTGCGCGCCTACACCGCCCCGCTCGTCGAGGCCCGCGCCGACACGGTGATCCTGGGCTGCACGCACTACCCGCTCGTGCGCCCCATGCTCCAGCGCATGCTCGGCCGCGACGTGACGATCGTGACCTCCGGCGCCGCGCTCGCGCGGCAGGTCGAGCACGCGCTCGGCAGCCGCGACCTGGCCGCCCGCCGCAGCACCGGCGAGGGCACGTACTCCTTCCTCTGCACCGGCGACGTCGAGGCCTTCCGCGCGCTCGGCACGCGCTTCCTGCAGATGCCGCTCACCGAGGTCGAGCACGTCGCGCTCGGCCCCACGACCACCACCGAGGTGCACCCCGCATGGCCGCGACCGTGACCCGCTCCTACGACCGCGCGCCCGACGCGATGCGCCCGGTGACCATCGAGCCCGGCTTCGTCCGCACCGCCACCGGCTCGGCGCTCATCAGCATGGGCGAGACCCGCGTGATCTGCACCGCGTCGGCCCAGGAGGGCGTCCCGAAGTGGCGCACGGGCAGCGGCCTGGGCTGGGTCACCGCCGAGTACGGGATGCTCCCCGCGTCCACGGGCGACCGCAAGCAGCGCGACGTGAGCAAGGGGCGCCCCGACGGCCGCACCGTCGAGATCCAGCGCCTCATCGGCCGCGCCATCCGCGGCGTCGTCGACTTCGGCGCGCTGGGCGAGAACGCGATCTACCTCGACTGCGACGTCCTGCAGGCCGACGGCGGCACGCGCACCGCGTCGATCACCGGCGCCTACGTCGCGCTGGCGCTCGCGTGCGAGAAGCTCGTCGCCGGCGGCGTCATCGCCCGCAGCCCGCTGACCGGGAGCGTCGCCGCGATCTCCTGCGGCATCGTCGACGGCGTCGCGCTGCTGGACCTCGACTACCCCGAGGACTCCGGCGCCGAGGTCGACGCCAACGTCGTCATGACCGGCGACGGCGGGCTCGTCGAGGTGCAGGCCACCGCCGAGCGCACGCCGCTGAGCCGCGCGAACCTCGACCAGCTGCTGGCCCTGGCCGAGCTCGGCATCGGGCAGCTGCGCACCGCGCAGGAGCAGGCCATCGCGGCGGGCCGCGCGTAGCCCGTGCGGCTGGTCCTCTCGACGCGCAACGCGCACAAGCTGCGCGAGTTCGCCCCGCTGCTGGCCCCGCACGAGGTCGTCGCGCTCCCCGACGACGTGCAGCTGCCGCCCGAGGACGGCGACACCTTCGCCGCCAACGCGCTGACCAAGGCGCGCGCCGCCGCGCACGCGACGGGCGAGCCGGCGATCGCCGACGACTCGGGCATCGAGGCCGCGGCGCTCGACGGGCGGCCCGGCGTCTACTCGGCGCGCTTCGCCGGCGAGGGCGCCACCGACGAGCAGAACCTCGCCAAGCTGCTGCGCGAGGCGCCCGACGGCAGCCCCGTCGCCTACGTGTGCGCGCTGGCCTACGTCGACCCGCGCACCGGCGCCGAGGAGCTGTTCGAGGGCCGCTGCACCGGCACGCTGACCCACGACGCCCGCGGCACCGGCGGCTTCGGCTACGACCCCGCCTTCGTGCCCGACGACGACACGACCGGCCGCACGATGGCCGAGCTCGCGCCCGAGGAGAAGGACGCGATCAGCCACCGCGGCCGCGCCGCGCGGGCGCTGCGAGCCTGGCTGGGGGAGTGATGGGCGCGCCGGCGCAGGCGCAGGAGGGCACGCCGCTGCGCACCGCGCTGGTGTCGGTCATCGCCGCCGCGGTCCTGGTCGCGATCAAGCTCGTCGCCGGCCTCATCACCGGCAGCCTCGGCCTCGTCGCCGAGTCGGTGCACTCGGGCACCGACCTCGTCGCCGCCCTGCTCACCTTCCTGGCCCTGCGGGTCGCGATCCGCCCGCCCGACCGCGAGCACCCCTACGGCCACGGCAAGGCCGAGCACCTGGCCGCGCTGGGCGAGGCGTCGTTCCTGGTGCTGGCCAGCCTCTTCATCGCCTCGCAGTCGGTGATCCGCCTGTCCGAGGGCGGCGAGGGCCACGTCGACGCGGCGTGGTGGGCGATCGCCCTGCTCGGCGTCGTCGCCGCCATCGACGTCAGCCGCACGGTCGTCTCCTACCGCGCGAGCAAGCGCTTCCACAGCGCCGCCCTGCGCTCCAACGCGCTGCACTTCGGCTCGGACCTGCTGGGCACGACCGCGGTGCTCGCCGGCCTGCTGCTCGTGCGCGCCGGCGTCGAGGAGGCCGACGCGATCGCCGCGCTCGTCGTGGCCGGCCTGGTGATCCTCGCCGCCGCGCGCCTCATGCGCGAGAACGTCCACGTGCTGATGGACCGCACCTCCGAGGAGGCCGAGTCCGCGGCCCGCGGCGCGATCGAGGCGGCCGAGCCCGGCGTGGAGGTGCGCCGCCTGCGCGTCCGCCACGCGGCCGGCACGCACTTCGTCGACGCGGTCGTCGGCGTGCCGCCCGATTCCGCCCTGGGCGAGGGCCACGCGATCGCCGACTCGATCGAGGACGCGATCTGCGCCGCGCTGCCGGGCGGCGACGTCGTCGTGCACGTCGAGCCCGGCACCCCGGAGGGCGACCTGCGCGAGCGCGCCAGCGCCGCCGCGCTGGCCGTCCGCGGCATCCGCGAGGTCCACAACGTCCGCGTGCTGGAGGTCGGCGGCCGCCGCGAGCTGTCGCTGCACCTCAAGCTCCCGGCCGACCTCGACCTGCAGGCCGCTCACGAGCTCACCACCAGCGTCGAGCGGGCGATCCGCGCCGCCGTCCCCGAGCTGCGCGACGTCCACACCCACATCGAGCCGCTGGCCACCGCCGGCGAGGCGCGGGCGATCCGCCGCGTGGTCCGCGACCTCACCGGGGCCGAGCCCGAGCGCCTGCGCTTCCGCACCGACGAGCGCGGCCTGGTCGCCCTCCTGACGGTCGGCCTGGCCGGCGAGCAGCGCCTGGAGGACGCCCACACCGCCGCGTCGGAGCTCGAGCGGCGCATCCGCGAGGCCGCGCCCGCGGTGGCCGAGGTGATCGTCCACACCGAGCCGCGCTGAGCGCGGCTGCGCCTAGCGCAGGTTGATCGCCGCGGAGCCCGCCACGGCGGCGGAAACCGCTGCATATCCCTGGTAGCCCGAGATCAGGAGCACCACGGCCGCGCCGAGGAACCCGACGACGGTCACGAGCCACGAGATGCGCTGGAGCGACATGCCCGCGCATCGTCGCATCCGGACCGGCGCCGTGTCCGTCCGGCGGGGGCTCCACACTGCCGCGCCGGCCGTCCGGACCAGCCCCTCGAGCCGCGTGTTTGGGGGACGGAGGCCACGGAAAACGGCGTCGGGAAGCGAAATCCCGGATCCAGGCATCCGGGATCGTTGCTAGCGTCGCCAGGACTACGACCCTCGTAAGGAGGACCGCAGTGACGAAGTCCGAGTTCGTCGATCACGTCGCGCAGAAGGCCGACGTGGACAAGAAGGACGCCACGAAGGCGGTGGACGCCGTCCTCGAGGTGATCGAGGAGACGCTCTCCCGCGGTGGGGAGATCACGTTCTCCGGGTTCGGCAAGTTCCACGTCGCGGAGCGCGGCGCCCGCGAGGGCGTGCACCCGCGCACCGGCGAGCCCATCCAGATCGCGGCCTCCAAGGTGCCGCGCTTCACCGCCGGCTCGGGCCTGAAGAAGGCCGTCAAGGGCTGAGCGCCACGCCCCAGCCCTCGGGCGACCAGCCGGCCGGGCACTTCGCCGACCGGCTGGCCGCCTCCGTGGCCGAGCGCGAGTCCAACGTCGTGCTCGGCCTGGATCCCGATCCCTCGCGCCTGTGGCCGGAGGCCGTCGACGCGGTGCAGTGGCTGCGCGCGGCGCCGAAGGCGCGCGAGTCAGGGGTGGCGCTCGACGTCGCCGCCGAGCTGCTCGGCGAGCCCGGCCGTCCCGGCGCCACGCGCCGCCTCGCCGCGGCCGCGGTCGCCGCGCACTGCGCGCTGGTGATCGACGCGGTCGCCCCGGCGGTGGTCGCCGTCAAGCTCCAGGTCGCCTGCTTCGAGCGCCTGGGCGGCGCCGGCTGGCGCGCGCTGCGGGCCGTCGCCGGCCGCGCCCGCGAGGCCGGCCTGCTCGTGCTCGCCGACGCCAAGCGCGGCGACATCGACGTGACGGCCAAGGCCTACGGGCAGGGCCTGTTCGGCGGCCTCGACACCCCCTTCGGCGCGGTGCGCGGCCTGGGCGCCGACGCCGCGACCTATGCGCCCTACATGGGCCGCGACACGATCGAGGCCGTGCTCGGCGAGGCGCGCGCGGCCGGCGGCGGGCTCTTCGTGCTCGTCCGCACCTCCAACCCCGGCGCCGCCGACCTCGAGGACCGCCGCCTGGCCGACGGCGGGGCGGTCTGGGAGGCCGTGGCCGAGATGGTCCACGGGCTCGGCGTCCCGGGCCCGGACTCGGGCCTGCACGACGTCGGCGCGGTCGTCGGCGCCACGGTGCCCGAGCACCTCGCCCGCGCGCGCGAGCTGCTGCCGCGCGCCCCGTTCCTGCTGCCGGGCGTGGGCGCGCAGGGCGGGCGCGTCGAGGACCTCGCGCCCGCATTCGCCCCGGGCCGCGCCGCCGGCCTGGTCACCGCTTCCCGGTCGATCGTGCGCGCGCACGAGCAGGCCGGCGGCGAGCCCGCCGGCGCGGCGCGCGCCGAGGCCGAGCGGCTGCGCGCGACCGCCTGGGCCCTGGCCTGAGCGCAGCCCACCCGCCGCCGCGCGCCGTATCCTCCTCGTCCGCATGGCGCACCGCCGCACCCCCGCTCGCTGGCTCGCCCCGCTGGCGCTCGTGACGTGCGCCGCCGCGGTCTGGGCGATCGCGTCCTCCGACGGCGGGGGCGGCGGCGACGACGGCGCCGCGACCAGCACCCAGCGCTCGACCTCGACCAAGAGCACGACCACGAAGACGCGCACGACCAAGAGCAAGCCCAAGCGCTCGACCTACACGGTCAAGGCGGGCGACACGCCGTCGGGCATCGCCGACCAGCTCGGCGTCTCGCTCGACGCGCTGCTGGCGGCCAACCCCGACGTCGACGCCCAGACGCTGAGCGTCGGCCAGAAGCTCAAGATCCCGCGGTGAGGCGCGTCCTCGCAGCCGTCCTGGCGGTGCTCGCGGCACTGCCCGCGACCGCGCTCGCGGCGCCCTCGGTGCGCGCGCCGTCGGCGATCCTCGTCGAGCCCGCGACGGGCGACATCGTCTTCGAGCGCAACGCCTCGCAGGAGCGCGCGATCGCCTCGACGACGAAGCTCATGACCGCGCTGGTGACGCTCGAGAACGCGTCGCTGGACGACGTCATGACGACGATCGACTACCGCGCCAACCCGGCGGAGTCGCTGGGCGGCTTCCGGGCGGGCGAGCGCGTCACGGTGCGCGACCTCATGCGCGCGCTGCTGCTGGCCAGCGCCAACGACGCGGCGGCGACGCTCGCCACGCGCGTGGCCGGCTCGCGGCCCGCGTTCGTGCGCCTCATGAACAAGCGGGCGCGCGAGCTCGGCCTCAAGCACACGCACTTCGCCAACCCGGTCGGGCTCGACGACCCGCGCAACTACTCGTCGGCCACCGACCTGGTCAAGCTCACGCTGATCCTGCGCAAGCGGGCCTTCTTCCGCGAGACGACCGACCTGCCGCGCGCGACGATCGGCGCCGGCTCGCGGCGCCGCGTCGTCTACAACCGCAACCGGCTGGTGCAGCGCGTGCCGGCGGTCAACGGCGTCAAGACCGGCCACACGCTGCAGGCGGGCTACGTGCTCGTGGGCTCGGCGACCCGCGACGGCGTCACCGTCCTCAGCGCGGTGCTGGGCACGCCGAGCGAGGCGGCGCGCGACGCGGACTCCTTGGAGCTGCTGCGCTACGGCCTCGGTCGCTACCGCGTGGCCACCGCGGTCGAGAAGGGCCAGGTGCTCGGCCGCGCCGCGCTGGCCCACCGCGACGAGCACGTCGACCTCGTGGCGCCGCGGACCGTGCGGCGCACGGCGCGCAAGGGCGAGCGGCTGCGGGTCCGGGTCAGCGGCGCGCCCGGCGAGCTCGACGGGCCGCTGAAGGCGGGCGCCCGCGTCGGCACCATCGTCGTGCTCCAGCGCGGCCGGGAGGTCGCCCGCATGCCGCTGGTCACCGCGCGCGCCGTGGACGCCGCGACGTTCGGCGAGCGGCTGTCGGAGTGGCTGGGCCGCGGCTCGACGCTGGTGCTCCTCGCCGCCTTCGCCGCCTGTAGCCTCTACCTCGTGCTGCTCAGACGGCGCGCCGTCAGGCGCAGAGCACGGAGGGCGCGGGGGGCTCCGGTCGCGTGATCATCACGGTCACGCTGAACGCCGCGATCGACAAGTCCCTGTCGGTCCCCAACTTCCGCCTCGGCCGGCGCCATCGCACGGTCGAGCAGACGACGATGGCCGGCGGCAAGGGCGTCAACGTCGCCCGCGCGCTCAAGACGCTCGGCCAGCCCGTCATCGCGACGGGGTTCGCCGGCGGGCCGACGGGCACGCGGATCGTCGACCAGCTCACCGAGGAGTCGATCCTCAACGACTTCGTGCGCATCCGCGAGGAGTCGCGCACCAACACCGCGGTCTACGACCCCACCAACGGCGAGCAGACCGAGATCAACGAGCGCGGCCCGGCGGTGAGCGCCAAGGAGGTCGAGCTCTTCCGCGACAAGCTCCTGTACCTCTCGCGCGGCGCCGACATCGTCGTCATCGCCGGCTCGCTGCCGCGCGGCGTCGACACCGACGTCTACGCGGGCTTCATCCAGGAGCTGCGCAAGATGGGCGTGCTGACCGTCGTCGACACCGACGGCGAGCCGCTGCGCCACGCCGTCCGCGCGGGGCCCGACGTCATCTCGCCCAACGTGCCCGAGGCCGAGGAGCTCGTCGGCCACGAGTTCAACGACGACGAGGACCGGCTGATCGCGGTGGGGGAGATGTCCGAGCTCGGCGCGCGCGAGGCCATCATGACCCTCGACGACGGCTGCGTGGCCTGCGTGAAGGCCGACGGGCACGCGTCGCGCTTCCGGGTCTCCGTGCCGCGGCGCGAGGCGGTCGCGGCCGTCGGCGCCGGGGACGCGTTCCTCGCCGGCTACGTCGCGGCCCGGTACGAGGGCAAGTCGCCGGCCGACTGCCTGGCCTACGGCGTCGCCTGCGGCGCCGAGTCCACGCAGCGCCTCGGGGCCGGCCTCGTCGACCCGCGCGAGGCCGACAAGCTGCTGGCCGACGTGGAGGTCCACGAGGTCTCGACGGCCGACGTCTCCTGACCGCGTCGCGCGTCGCGCCTGGTCCGGCGCGTCCCCCGATCGGTCGGTTCGGGTCCGACCGGACCCACTGCTAGCCTCCGGAGGACGTGATCGGTTGCCGCCACTTCACGTGCTCGCAGCATCCTCCGACCCCGTTCGCGCGGGGTCGTTTCGTCCGCCCTCAGCCTTAGGATCCATCAATGGAGATCGAGATCGGTCGCGGGAAGAAGGCCCGCCGCGCGTACGGCTTCGACGACATCGCCATCGTGCCCTCACGGCGCACGAGGGACCCTGATGACGTCGACATCTCCTGGAAGCTGGGGGACTACCGCTTCGAGCTGCCGCTGCTCGCCTCGGCGATGGACGGCGTCGTGTCGCCGAAGACCGCGGGCAGCATCGGCAAGCTCGGCGGCCTCGCCGTCCTGAACCTCGAGGGCATCTGGGCCCGGTACGAGGACGCCGACGACCAGCTCGCGCGCATCGCCCAGCTCCCCAAGGACACGGCGACGCGCGAGATGCAGGAGATCTACAAGACGCCGATCGACGAGGACCTGATGGTCCAGCGCGTCCGCGAGATCAAGGACCTGGGCGTCGTCGTCGCCGCGTCGCTGACCCCGCAGCGGGTCATGAAGTACTACGAGAAGGTCCTCGACGCGGGCCTCGACATCCTGGTCATCCAGGGCACGGTCGTCTCGGCCGAGCACGTGTCGCAGACCAGCGAGCCGCTGAACCTCAAGGAGTTCATCGCCGAGCTCCCCGTCCCGGTCGTCGTCGGCGGCTGCGCCAGCTACCACACGGGCCTGCACCTCATGCGCACCGGCGCGGCCGGCGTGCTCGTGGGCGTCGGCCCCGGCGCGGCGTGCACCACGCGCGGCGTGCTGGGCATCGGCGTGCCGCAGGCCACCGCGATCGCCGACGTCGCCGCCGCCCGCTCGCAGCACATGCTCGAGACCGGCGAGTACGTCAAGGTCATCGCCGACGGCGGCATGCGCACCGGCGGCGACGTCTCCAAGGCCATCGCCTGCGGCGCCGACGCCGTCATGGTCGGGTCGCCCCTCGCGCGCGCCTACGAGGCGCCGGGCCACGGGTTCCACTGGGGCATGGCGACCTTCCACCCGTCGCTGCCGCGCGGCGCCCGCGTGGCGACCGTCCAGAACGGCTCGCTGCAGGAGATCATCACCGGGCCCGCCCGCGAGAACGACGGCACGTTCAACCTCATGGGCGCGCTGCGGACCTCGATGGCCACCTGCGGCTACCAGGACATCGCGGAGTTCAACCGGGCCGAGCTGATGATCGCCCCGTCGCTGCAGACCGAGGGCAAGCTGCTGCAGTCCTCGCAGGGCGTGGGCATGGGCTCGCGCGGCGCGGCCGCCGCGGCGCACGCGCCGTCGGGCGACACCGAGTCCACGGGCGAGGCGGCGTCGAAGACCCCGGCGCTCGCGTAGGGGATGGCCGACCACCTCGTCACGGCCGCTACGGCCGCCACCGAGTTCGCTGACGAGTCGGCGCCGGTCGAGCGGCCGACGGCCGTCGACGAGGTCGTGGTCCTCGACTACGGCGGGCAGTACTCGCAGCTGATCGCGCGCCGCGTCCGCGAGTGCGGGGTGTTCAGCGAGCTGCTGCCCCACCACGTCGGCGCGGCCGAGGTCCGCCGGCGCAAGCCCAAGGGGCTCATCCTCTCGGGCGGCCCCGCGTCGGTGTACGCCGACGGGGCGCCGAAGCTCGACCCCGAGCTGCTGGAGCTCGGCATCCCGGTGCTGGGCATCTGCTACGGGATGCAGCTGCTGGCGCTCAAGCTCGGCGGCCGCGTCGAGGGCGCCGAGGTCGGGGAGTTCGGCCGCTCGCAGCTGACGGTCCGCGACCCGGGCCGCCTGCTCGCCGAGCTCCCGGCCGAGCAGTCGTGCTGGATGTCGCACCGCGACACGGTGTTCGCGGCGCCGCCCGGCTTCCGTGAGCTCGCCTCGTCGACCGAGTCGCCGGTCGCGGCGTTCGAGTCCGAGGAGCGCGGCGTCTACGGCATCCAGTTCCATCCCGAGGTCGTCCACACGCCCTACGGCCAGGACGTGCTCAAGCGCTTCCTGGGCGACGTCTGCGGCTGCGACATGCAGTGGTCGGCGGCGTCGATCGTCGAGGAGCAGGTCGAGCGCATCCGCGCGCAGGTCGGCGACGCGAAGGTCATCTGCGGCCTGTCGGGCGGCGTCGACTCGTCGGTCGCGGCGGTGCTCGTGCACAAGGCCATCGGCGACCAGCTGACGTGCATCTTCGTCGACCACGGCCTCATGCGGAAGAACGAGGGCGACCAGGTCGTCGCCGCGTTCCGCGAGCAGTACGGCATCCCGTTGGTCGCGGTCGACGCCGAGCGGCGCTTCCTGGACAAGCTGCGCGGCGTCACCGAGCCCGAGGCCAAGCGCAAGGTCATCGGCGCCGAGTTCATCCGCGTCTTCGAGGAGGAGGCGGCCAAGATCGGCGACGCCAAGTACCTCGTGCAGGGCACGCTGTACTCGGACGTCATCGAGTCCGGCGGCGGCACGGGCGCGGCGACGATCAAGTCCCATCACAACGTCGGCGGCCTCCCCGAGGACCTCGAGTTCGAGCTCGTCGAGCCGCTGCGCTCGCTGTTCAAGGACGAGGTCCGCGCGGTCGGCGCCGAGCTCGGGCTGCCCGAGCGCCTGGTCTGGCGCCAGCCCTTCCCGGGCCCCGGCCTGGCGATCCGCGTCGTCGGCGGCGAGGCCACCAAGGAGCGCCTCGACGTCCTGCGCGACGCCGACTACATCCTGCAGGACGAGATCCGCAAGGCCGGCCTGTACCGCGACCTGTGGCAGTCCTTCTGCGTGCTGCCCGACGTGCGGACGGTGGGCGTCCAGGGCGACGAGCGGACCTACGGCTACGTCGTCGTCATCCGCGCCGTCACCTCCGACGACGCGATGACCGCCGACTGGGCGCGGCTGCCCTACGACCTGCTCGAGCAGATCGCGTCGCGGATGATCAACGAGCTGCGCGAGGTCAACCGCGTGGTCCTGGACATCACGTCCAAGCCGCCCGGCACGATCGAGTGGGAGTGATCTCCGGGGCGTCTCGACGACGCTGCCGAGGCCATCGGCCCGAGCCCGTGCTGACGCACTGTGCTCGGCCCTCTTCCCGCGGCGGCGCCGCCGATCCGCACCGCAGATCGCGCGCCGCCTGAGGCGGTGCTCGAGGCCCTCGCCATCTTCGCGGCGGGCATCGCCGCGGGCACGATCAACACGGTCGTCGGCAGCGGCACCCTGATCACGTTCCCGACGCTGCTGGCGTTCGGCTACGCGCCGGTGACGGCGAACGTGTCCAACACCATCGGGTTGGTCCCCGGGTCGGTGTCGGGCGCCATCGGCTACCGCCGCGAGCTCGCGGGCCAGGCCGCCCGCGCCCGGCGCCTCGGCGTCGCCACGTTCCTCGGCGCGCTCGCCGGCGCGGCGCTGCTGCTCGTGCTGCCCGCCGCGGCGTTCAAGGCGATCGTGCCGGCGTTCGTGCTCCTCGCGCTCGTGCTCGTCGTGCTGCAGCCGCGCATCGCCGGCTGGCTCGGCGGGCACCGCCATCCCGACGCGCACGAGGGCTGGGGGACGCGCCTGGCCGTGTTCGGCACCGGCGTCTACGGCGGCTACTTCGGCGCCGCGCAGGGGATCATGCTGCTCGGCTTCCTCGGCGTGACGCTGCCCGACGACCTGCAGCGGATCAACGCGCTGAAGAACGTGCTCGCGGGCCTGGCCAACCTCGTCGCCGGCGTCGTGTTCGCGCTGGTCGCCGACGTGTCCTGGGGCGCGGCCGCCCTGATCGCGGCCGGCTCGACGATCGGCGGCCAGGTCGGCGCCCGCTACGGCCGCCGCCTCCCGCCGCCCGTCCTGCGCGCCGTGATCGTGGTCGTCGGATCGGCCGCCGTCGTCCACCTCGTCACCTCCTGAGCGCCGAGCGCTAGCGCTTGAGCGTCACGCGGGCGGTGCGCGAGGCGCCGCCGTCGAGCGTGACCACCAGCGTGGCCTTCACCGAGCGGGCCTTCTTCAGCGCGCGGGCCGCGGCGCCACTGGCGCGGACGCGGACCGCGACGCTGCCGCCCTTCGTGCTCGTCGCCGAGCCGGTGGCCAGCGTCAGCGTGCGGCGGCCGAGGCCGAGGCGCTTCGCGGTGGCGGCGTCGACCTTCAGCGCGGCGCGGACCTTGCAGGCCTTCGCGCAGCCGACGCTCACCGTGCCGCCCTTGCCGGCCAGCGCGCGCAGGCCGGTGCCGGGCGCGAGCGCGAAGCGCAGGTCGCCGGCCGGGAGCACCTCTGGGGTGACCGCGGCGGCGACCGGTGCCGGGTCGGCCGGCTTGACCTGGGCGTCGGCCGCGGGCGCGGGCGTGGAGGCGGGCGCGGAGGACCCGCCGCTGGTGTCGCCGCCGCCGGCGGTGGTGCCGCCGGTGGTGGTGCCGCCGCCGGTCGTCCCGCCGGTCGAGCCGCCCGTGCTGCCGCCCGTCGTCCCGCCGCCGCCCGCGACCGGGCCGCCCGTCGAGCCGCCCGACGGCGCGGTGCCCGCGGTGCGGAACGTCTTCGCCGGGCCCACGGTCGTCACGCCCTTGTCGTCGACGAAGCGCAGCCGCCAGTGGTGGTCGGTGCCGGGCGTCAGCTGCGTCCAGTCCTGGGTGACCGTGTACTGGGGCCAGGCCCCGTCGATCGCGATCGGGCCGGCGACGGCGTCGTAGGCGCCGCTCGTGCCGGTGCCGAGCTCGACGTACACGTTGCCCTTGCGATACCAGGCGTCGAGCACGGCCTTCGTGCGCACGGTGGTCTCCGTGATCGCCGAGGTGGCGTCGGCCGGGTAGCCGACGGCGGCCGGCCGGTCGGCGACCGTGACCCACTGGTACGGGTTGGCGAAGGTGTTGACGCCCGAGGAGGTCGGCGCCATCACCTTGGTGGTGTTGCCCGCCCCGGCCATGCCCTTGAGCGCCTGGAAGGAGCGCACGGGGACCGTGACCCAGAACATCGTGCCCTGGGCGAGCAGCCGCTGGCCCAGCGACCAGCCGTACGTGCCGGTGCCCGGGAGCTTGGTCGAGTCGCACCACTTGCCCTTGACCGTCGCGTCCCACGGGGCGGTCCACGTCATGTTGGTGACCTCGGTCACCGCGCCGCCCGAGCCCTGGTAGAAGCAGCGGACCTTGTCGTCCGGGTTGGTCGACGCGAGGTCGATGGCCAGCCCCGTGCCGTCCGGCGGGATCATCTCCAGGGCGATGTCGCTGATGCCCCACGGGCACGTGAAGCCGACGGCGCCGGTGAGGATCCGCATCCAGTACTTGTCGCCGACGGCGGGGTAGCCGGCGTCCGGGTCGGTCCAGTAGGACACCGACGTCTGGGTGTTGGCGCCGTAGCCGGTCGTCGTGCCGCCGAAGCACTGGGTGCCCGACTGGTAGGCGCCGGTGCCCGAGAACCAGCCCGGCGCCGCGTGCGCGGGCATGGCGGAGGCCAGCAGGACGGCGAGGACGACGATCGCGAGGGCGACCAGGTCGCGGGGGAGAGGGGTCGAGCGATGCACGGGCAGCATGGTGCGAGGCGGCCCCGCGCGCCACATCAGGGGAACCCCTGGCGGCCCTGGACGCTGGACGGATGCCCGATGCCGGCGGCCAGCGGCCACCGCCCTTGCCACGGCACCCGTCGCGGCTCTACCGTCGGGCCGTGCCCACCCAGCGCCACGCCGAGGCCCGCGACCAGCGGCTGCGCGCGCGGTTCGGCGGCACCCACGCGGTCGTCACCGGAGGCTCGGCGGGCATCGGCCTCGCGGTCGCCCGGCGGCTGCTGCGCTGCGGCGCGACCGTCACGCTGGTCGCACGCGACCCTGGCCGCCTCGAGCAGGCCGCCGCCGGGCTCGGCTCGCCGCCCGGCGTCCACACCCTCGCCCTGGACGTCGCCGACCAGGAGGCGGTCGCGGCCGAGCTGCCACGGGAGCTCGCGCAGCGGCCCGCCGACCTGCTGGTCAACTGCGCCGGGATCGCCCACGCGGGCCGCTTCGTCGAGACCGATCCCGAGGTCTTCCGCCGCGTCACCGACGTCGACTACCTCGGCACCGTCTGGATGACGCACGCGGCGGTCCCCTACCTCGAGGGCCGGCCTCAGGCGCACATCGCCAACGTCGCGAGCATGGCCGCGCTGGAGGGCGTCTACGGCTACGCCGCGTACGCGCCCGCGAAGTTCGCCGTGCTCGGCTTCAGCCAGGTGCTGCGCGCCGAGCTGCGCCCCCGCGGGATCGGCGTGTCGGTGCTGCTGCCGCCGAACACCGACACCGAGCAGCTGAGCGCCGAGCTCGAGCAGCTGCCCGACGAGATGCGGCCGATCCACGCGACCAGCAAGGTGCTGGCGCCAGACGCCGTGGCCGAGTCGCTGCTGGCCGGGGTCTGCAGCGGCCGCTTCGAGATCATCCCCGGGCGCGACAACCGCGTGCTCGACCGGGTCCACCGCATCTCGCACCGGCCGCTGCGCACCGGCTTTGACCTCATGGTCCGCCGCGAGCTCCAGCGCCGCGGCCGGACGCGCTAGCCGGAGGCCGTGACGCGCAGGACCTCGGCCGGAGACGTGAGGCCGGCCTTGATCTTGCGCAGGCCGTCGTCGCGCAGGCGGAGCATGCCCTTGCCGACGGCGACCTCGGCGATCTCGTCGGCGGACGCGCGCTTGAGCACCAGCCGGCGGATCTCCTCGTCGAGCTCGAGCACCTCGAAGATGCCGAGCCGGCCGCGGTAGCCGGTCTGGTTGCAGCGCTCGCAGCCGCCGGGCTCGTGGACCTGGACCGGCCCGTCGACCTCGAAGCCGTTGTCGCGCATGACCTTCGCCTCGACCATCTCGGGCTTGCGGCACTCCGGGCAGAGCCGGCGGGCGAGCCGCTGGGCCACGATGCAGTCGACCGCGGAGGAGAGCAGGAAGGGCTCGATGCCCATGTCCAGCAGGCGCGAGACGGCGTTGGGCGCGTCGCGCGTGTGCAGCGTGGAGAGGACGAGGTGGCCGGTCAGCGCCGCCTCGACCGCGATCTGCGCGGTCTCGCGGTCGCGGATCTCGCCGACCATGATGATGTCCGGGTCGGCGCGCATGATCGCCTTCAGGCCGGTGGCGAACGTCAGGCCGGCCTTCGGGTTGATCGCCATCTGCTTGACGCCGTCCATCCGGTACTCGACCGGGTCCTCGACGGTGACGATGGTGCGCGTGCCCTCGTTGACGTGGTCCAGGCACGAGTACAAGGTGGTGGACTTGCCCGAGCCGGTGGGGCCGGTGACGAGCACGCCGCCGTACGGGCGGGCCATCGCCTTCTCGACGGTGAAGCGGTGCTCGTCGAGCATGCCGATCTGCTCGAGGCCGACCGGGGCCGACGACGAGTCCAGGACGCGGGCGACGATCGCCTCGCCGTAGACCGTCGGGATCGTCACGACGCGCAGGTCGATCTCGTGGTCGTCGATCAGCAGCGCGACGCGGCCGTCCTGCGGCTTGCGGCGCTCGGCGATGTCGAGGTTCGCCATGACCTTCAGCCGCGAGACGACGCCCGGCGCCATGCGGCGTGGGATCGTCACGTTGGAGTCGAGCATGCCGTCGACGCGGTAGATGACCTTCATCTCGTCCGCGCCGGGGTCGAAGTGGATGTCGGAGGCGCCGCGGCGGATCGCGCGCTTGAGCACCGAGTTGACCAGCTTGATGATCGGCGCCTCGTCGCCGGCGCCGTCGAGCGAGTTGACGTCGGAGTCGGGGAGCTCGGCGAAGTCGGGCGACTGCTCGACGGCGGTGTTCTCGTCGAGCTCGGGGAAGTCGGTGCCGAGCTTGACGCTGAGGCGCTGGACGTCGTCGTAGGCGGCGACGACCGGGCGCACCTGCATGCCCGTGATCATCGTGACGTCGTCGATCGCCAGGAACGACATCGGGTCGGCCATGGCGAGCAGCAGCAGGCCCTCGGGGTCCGTGCCGATCGGGATCGCGTCGTAGCGCCGGACGAAGCCGGGGTCGACGAGCTTGGCGATGTTCGCGTCGACCTTGAGGTCGGCCAGGTCGACGCGGTCCATGCCGAAGCGCTCGGCCAGGACGCGGGCCAGCTGCGTCGGCGTGAGGACGCCGTCCTCGATGAGGACGCGGCCGGTCAGGCGGCCGGTCTCGCGGGCGTGGATGACGGCCTGCTCGACGGCCTCGTCCGTCGCGTAGCCGAGCTCCACCACGATCTCGCCGATGAGGCGGGTGGAGCGGCCGCGGGAGCGCGGCGGGACGAGCCCCTTGACGGCGGGGGCGTAGTCGACGGCGGACGGATCAGCGGGAGCGACCGCCGCGTTCTCGAGCGGAGGGGTCACGTCCGTGGTGGTCGGCGCGCGGGAAGTGGGGGTGAAGCGCCTGGACGAATGGATGAGCCGTCGCGGTTCGGGGAAGGGACCGGGGCGATGTCCGCCACCACCACGAGCGAGATCCCCGAGGGGTTCAGCCCCTATCCGGAGCCCGGCCGCTTCCTCGAGCTCATCGGCCCCGTGCACGTCCGCGAGTCCGAGGGCGACGAGCCGCCGGTGCTGGGCCTGCGCCTCGACGAGCGCCACCTCAACCACCGCGGCACCGTCCAGGGCGGCCTGCTGACGACGCTGGCCGACTTCGCGCTGGGCCGCGTCATCCGCCACGACGCCGACCACGAGCACGAGCTGGCGACGGTGAGCATCACCTCCGACTTCCTCGGCCCCGCCAGTGCGGGCGACTGGGTCGAGGCGCACGCGCACGCCGAGCGCGTCGGCGGCCGGCTGGCGTTCGCCGACTGCGCGCTCGTGGTCGACGGCCGCGAGATCGTGCGCTCGCGCGCGGTCTTCGCCGTCGTGAAGTAGTCAGACCCAGACCGCGCGGCGGCGCGTGTCGAACGCGGCCTCCTGCGCGGCGGCGGCCGCCAGCGTCGCCGGGCCCTCGCCCCGCTGGGTGAAGCGCAGCTCGGCCGGCCCGAGCCAGCGGCGCCAGGCCTGCGCGAACGCGTCGGCGCGCGTGCGGTGGCGGCCGAGGTCGTCGGGCAGCGCGTGCCAGACCACGGTCGCCGCCGGCTCGCCCCGCAGCGCCAGCCCGAGCAGCCCGCCGCCCGGCGGGGCGGCCAGGCGCGAGACCACGTAGCGCGGCGCCGCGACGGGGCCCAGCAGCGCGTCCAGCGCGCCGGTGACCCGCAGGCTCTCCTCGGGCGTGGCATCGCGCAGCCGCACGCGCAGGTACCCGGACGCGCGCGGCTCGATCACCAGCGAGGCGGCGGCCTCGGGCCGCAGCTCTCCGAGCGCGACGTACGCGTCGGCCACGGCCCGCGCGACGCGGTCCAGCGGGGCGGCGACCGGCAGCAGCCCGCGCGTCCGCCGCGTGCGCTGCAGCGACACGGCCACGGCGCCGGCCGCGACGGCGAGCCCGGCGAGCGCGAGCGGCCCCGCCGCGACCGCCCCGGCGACGCTCGCGAC
>JACRMD010000229.1 GCA_016215085.1 Solirubrobacterales bacterium
GGGCAGGCCAAGGAGGCCTAGCGCGTGCTCGGCGAACGGCAGCGCCGCCGCGCGGATCAGCGGGCTGACCTCGCGGCCCAGGCCGCCGCTGGAGACGAGCACCAGCCGCTCGACGTGCTCGGGGAACTGGTAGGCGAACTGCATCGCGATGCCGCCGCCGAGCGAGTGGCCGACCACCGTGACGCGGTCGACGTGCAGCGCCTCGACGAGGTCGCGCAGCACGCTGGCGTGGGCGCCGAGCGAGTGGTCGCCGCGCTGGCGGTCCGACGCGCCGTGCCCGGGGAGGTCGGGCGCCAGCACGTCGTGCTCGCCCTCCAGGCGCTCGACCACCGGCGCCCAGCTCGACGCGTCGTTGGTGATGCCGTGGACGAGCAGGATCGCCCGGTCGCCGCGGGGCGTGTCTGCCCGCCGGAAGGCGATCGAGCGTCCGTGGAGGGTCACGCGGTCGAGGTCGGTCATCGCCGGCGATCCCTACCCACGGCGACCGGCCTAGACTCGCGGGCGTGGAGCTCCTCGAGCGCGTGCGCGCGACGGGCCTGCTGCCGCGGGCGGCGCCGGTCGTGGTGCTGCTCTCCGGCGGCCGCGACTCCACCTGCCTGCTCGACGTGGCCGTGGCGCTCGGTGCGGACGTCGCGGCGCTGCACGTCAACTACGGCCTGCGCGGCGCCGCCTCGGCCGCCGACGAGGAGCACTGCCGCGACCTGTGCGACCGGCTCGGCGTGGGCCTCGAGGTCGAGCGCGCCACCGCGCCCGAGGGCGGCAACCTCCAGGCGTGGGCGCGCGACGTGCGCTACGCGGCGGGCGCGCGGCTGGCCGCCGCGGCGGGTGCGCGGCTGGCCGCCGGCCACACGGAGTCCGACCAGGTCGAGACGATCCTCTACCGGCTGGCGGTGTCGCCCGGCCGCCGGGCGCTGCTGGGCATGGATCCCGCCGGCGGGCGGCTGGTCCGGCCGCTGCTGGCCGCGGGGGCCACGCGCGAGGAGACGGCGTCGTGGTGCCTGGAGCGGGGGCTGGCGTGGCGCGAGGACGCCTCCAACCTCGACCGCGCCTTCGCGCGCGCCCGGGTGCGGGAGGACCTGCTGCCCGCCCTGCGCGCCGTCGACCCGCGCGCCGAGGCCAACCTGCTGCGCACCGCGGAGGTGCTGCGGGAGGAGGCGGCGGTGCTCGACGAGGTGGTCGCCACGGCGCTGGCGGGCCGCGACCGCATCAGCGTCGAGAAGCTCGGCCGGCTGCCGCCGGCGCTCGGCCGGCTCGTGCTGCGACGCCTGTGCGAGGACGCCACCGGGCGGCTGTGCCCGCGCGCCCCGGCGCGCCTGGGGGAGGTGCTGGCGCTCGCGGACGGGGCGCTGGACCTCGGCGACGGGGCGCGCGCCGTCGTGGAGGCGGGCGTGCTGCGCGTGGACCGGACGCCGCCGCTGCCGGCGCGCTAGCTTGCCGCCTCCATGCGCGACCCGGTGATCGGCGAGATCCTCGTCCAGCCCGACGACCTCAAGCAGCGCGTCCGCAGCCTGGGCGCGCAGATCTCGCAGGACTACGAGGGGCGCGACCTGCTGCTCGTCTGCGTCCTCAAGGGCGCCGTCTTCTTCCTCGCGGACCTGATGCGCAGCATCACGATCCCGTGCGAGGTCGACTTCATGGCGGTCTCCTCGTACGGCAGCGCGACGGACTCCAGCGGGGTGGTGCGGATCCTCAAGGACCTCGACCGCGCCATCGAGGGCCGCGACGTCGTGATCGTCGAGGACATCGTCGACTCGGGGCTGACGCTGCAGTACCTGCTGCGCAATCTGGGCGCCCGCGGCCCGGCCTCGCTGGAGGTCTGCGCGCTGACCCGGCTCAAGGGTGTGCATCCACCTGCCGACGCCGTGCGTACCCCCTCTGACGCCCCCAGGACCCCTGCTAGGCTGAACTTCTTGCGGACCTCAACCGCGCACCACCCATGAGTCGGTTCTTCAAGAGCGCGGCCTTCCCCATCCTCATCGTGGTGGTGCTGGCCTTCTTCGCCCAGAAGCTCATCTCCCCGGGCGAGCAGAAGCAGCCGCCGTCCTACGGCGACTTCATCACGCAGCTCAACGCGGGCGACGTCAAGTCCGTCGACCTGCGGACCAAGGACAACGTGGTCGCGGTCACGTTGAAGTCGGGCAAGAAGTACGAGACCGGCTTCACCGACGACACCGCGTCGCGCCTGGACGCGCGCCTCGAGGCCGCCAAGGCCGATCGCAAGATCGAGGACTACGACGTCGAGCCGCGCAAGTCCAACGGCTGGCTGTCGCTGCTGACCTACGTCCTGCCGTTCCTGATCTTCATCGGGTTCTGGATCTTCCTGATGAACCAGGTGCAGGGCGGCGGCTCGAAGGTCATGTCGTTCGGCAAGTCGCGCGCCAAGCGGCTGTCGGTCGACTCGCCCAAGATCACCTTCCGCGACGTCGCCGGCGCGGACGAGGCCGTCGAGGAGCTCCACGAGATCAAGGAGTTCCTGGAGAACCCGAAGAAGTTCCAGGCGCTCGGGGCCCGCATCCCCAAGGGCGTCCTGCTCTACGGGCCTCCCGGCACCGGCAAGACGCTGCTCGCGCGCGCCGTCGCGGGCGAGGCGGGCGTCCCGTTCTTCTCCATCTCGGGCTCGGACTTCGTCGAGATGTTCGTCGGCGTGGGCGCCTCGCGCGTCCGCGACCTGTTCGAGCAGGCCAAGCAGAACTCGCCCTGCATCATCTTCATGGACGAGATCGACGCGGTCGGCCGCCATCGCGGCGCCGGCCTCGGCGGCGGCCACGACGAGCGCGAGCAGACCCTGAACCAGCTCCTGGTGGAGATGGACGGGTTCGAGATGAAGGACAACATCATCATGATCGCGGCCACCAACCGGCCCGACATCCTCGATCCCGCCCTGCTGCGCCCCGGTCGCTTCGACCGCCAGATCACCGTCGACCGCCCGGACCGCAAGGGCCGCGCGAAGATCCTCGAGGTCCACACGCGCGGCAAGCCGCTGGCCAAGGAGATCGACATCGATGCCCTGGCCGGCCAGACGCCGGGCTTCACGGGCGCCGACCTCGCAAACCTCGTCAACGAGGCCGCGCTGCTGGCCGCCCGCACGGGCAAGCGCGAGATCACCCAGGTCGAGCTCGAAGAGGGCATCATGCGGGTCGTCGCCGGCCCGGAGAAGAAGACGCGCGTGATGGGGGAGAAGGAGCGCCTCATCACCGCCTACCACGAGATGGGCCACGCGATCGTCGGCCACTTCCTCGAGCACTCCGACCCGGTGCACAAGATCTCCATCGTGGGCCGCGGCCAGGCGCTCGGCTACACGATCTCGATGCCGTCGGAGGACAAGTTCCTCACCACGCGCGCCGAGCTGACCGACAACATGGCGATGACGCTCGGCGGCCGCGCCGCCGAGGAGATCATCTTCGGCGAGATCACGACGGGCGCGTCCAACGACCTCGAGAAGGTCACGGCCACGGCCAAGCAGATGGTCATGCGCTTCGGCATGTCCGAGCGGCTGGGCCCGCGCGTCTTCGGCCACGACCACGGCCAGCCGTTCCTGGGCCGCGAGTTCTCGGCCGAGCCGGACTACTCCGACGAGATCGCCCGCGAGATCGACGACGAGATCCGCCGCATCGTGGAGTCCGCGCACCAGCGTGCGAAGGACATCCTCAACGAGCAGCACGAGAACCTCGTCAAGATCTCCGAGATCCTCGTCAAGCGCGAGACGATCGAGAAGGAGCAGTTCCAGGCGCTGCTGGAGGGCAAGTCCGAGGAGGAGGTCTTCGGGCCCGACCAGCCGACCGACGTCACGCCGCCCGAGATCCCCGCGCCGGCCGACCGCGCCGGCCGCGAGGCCCCGCGCCCGCTCCCGCGCCCCGGCCTGGCCGGCGGCGGGGTCGAGGCGAGAGGACTGGACCTCCCGGAGAAGCCGGGGCTCGCGTAGGTCTCGAGGGCGCCCACCGGGCGCCCTCTCACGTTCCGGCCCCGCTGAGCGCCGAGTGTCGACTCCGTCAGCCTGACGCTGACGAAGTCGACACTCGCGGCCCGGGGGCGGGTGGGGCGCTAGGGTCCCGCGCCGTGCTGATCCTGCTCGCGCCGTCGGAGGGCAAGCGCGCTCCGGCCGCGGGCGCGCCCGTGGACCTGTCGGCGCTGGCGTACGCCGAGGGGCTGCGCGC
>JACRMD010000230.1:0-2335 GCA_016215085.1 Solirubrobacterales bacterium
GGGCAGGTCGAGGCGGTCGCGCCGGGCGGCCTGCGCGGCTCCGCCACGCCCGTGGCCTCCGACGACCTCGTGCTCGTCGTGCCGCGCGACTCGCGCCTGCGCCGGCTGCAGGACGCGGCGGGCGCCGGCGTGGAGGTCCTCGGCGGCGGACCCGACAGCGCCGCCGGCGCGCGAACGGCCGCGGTGCTCGAACGCCTGGACCCGGCCATGCGCCAGGCCCTGCGCGCCAACCTGCGCACGAGCGCCGACGACGGGGCCGCGGTCGTCGCCGCCGTGGCCGCGGGACGCGCCGACGCGGGGCTCGCCTTCCGCTCCGACGTGCGCCAGGCCCCCGAGGGGGTCCGGGCCCGCGTCCTGCCGCGCCGCGTGCGCCCGCGCACCGTCTACCGGGCCGGCGTCGTGCGCGGCGCCCACGACCCCAAGACCGCGCGTGCCTTCGTCGACGCGCTGCGTGCCGGCCCCTGCGCCGTCGCGCTGCGCGACGACGGCTTCGCCACGCCCTGACCCCTGGGGCCAGGCCCCTTCATGAAGCTGGTGTTGGGGGCCTGGCCCCAGTTGTCCGGCGGCGGACGCTGGGGGCCTGGCCCCGGGGCGGTGGGCGTGCTGGTACCGTCTCGTCGTGACGCATAGGTTTTGCCTAGGCATGATCGGGGCCGCGGTGCTGGTGCTCCCCGGCTGCGGCGATGGCGACGCGTCCGGGCGCGGGCGGTTGGTCGTCTCCGCCGCGGCCTCGCTGCGCGCGCCGCTGTCGGCCTGCAGCCGGGAGTTCGAGGGTGCACGGGTCCGGATCTCCTTCGCGGGCTCCGACGAGCTGGCGGCGCAGATCCGCCGGGGCGTCAGACCGGGGGTCTTCCTGGCGGCGAACACGAAGCTCCCGCGGCAGCTGGCCGGCGAGGGGCTCGTCGAGGCGCCGGTCGCGTTCGCCACCAACGAGCTCGTCGTCGCGGTCCGCCGCGACGCGCCCCTGCACACGCTCGGCGACGTGGGCGGCGGCGGCGTCACCGTCGTCGTGGGCGACGAGACCGTGCCGGTCGGCGCCTACACGCGCACGGCGCTGGCCCGGGTCGGCGGGGACCTCGAGCGCCGGATCCTGGCCAACGTGCGCTCCGAGGAGCCCGACGTCTCGGGCGTCGTCGGCAAGCTGCTGCAGGGGTCGGCCGACGCGGCGTTCGTCTACCGCAGCGACGTCACCGGCGCGGGCGGGAAGCTGCGCACGATCGACCTCCCGGCGCGCGCGCGGCCGCAGGTCGTCTACGGCGGCGCCGTCGTCCGCGGCGCGGGGGACCACGCCGTCGCGCGGCGCTACCTCGACGGCGTGCTCCGCGGCCCGTGCGCGCGGGCGCTGCACGACGCCGGCTTCGGGCCTGCCCCGGGGCGATGACCGCCGGCCGCTGGTTCGCGCCCGCCGCGGGGCTCGCCACCGCGCTCGTCGTCGGCTTCCTCACGCTGCCGGTGCTGGCGATCTTCCTCGACACCGGGCCGGGCCGGCTGCTGGACAGCCTCGGCGACGAGAGCGCGCAGGAGGCGCTGCGCCTGAGCCTGAGGACGACGACGATCGCGATGGCGCTGATCCTCGTGGTCGGCACGCCCGCGGCGTGGTTCCTGGCCACGCGCCGGTTCCCCGGCCGCGCGCTGGTCGTGACGCTCGTCGAGCTGCCCCTCGTGCTGCCGCCCGCGGTGGCGGGCATCGCGCTGCTGGCGGCCGTCGGCCCCTCCGGGATCCTCGGCGGCGCGCTGGAGGACGCCGGGATCGCGCTGGCCCTGGAGACCGCCGGCGTCGTCGTCGCGCTGACGTTCGTCGCCGCCCCGTTCTACGTGCGCCAGGCGATGGCGTCCTTCGAGGCGCTGGAGCCGACGCTGCTGGACGCCTCGCGCACCCTCGGCGCCTCCGAGGCGCGGACCTTCGCCCGCGTCGCGCTGCCCAACGCGGTCCCCGGCCTGTCGGCGGGCGGCGCGCTCGCCCTCGGCCGCGCGCTGGGCGAGTTCGGGGCGACGCTGATGTTCGCCGGCTCGTTCGAGGGCATCACGCAGACGATGCCGCTGGCGATCTACGCGCAGTTCTCCACCGACTTCGAGGGTGCCCTGGCGCTGTCGGCCGTCCTCGTCGCGATCTCCGCCGCGCTCCTGCTCGGGGTCAAGGCCGCCGGTGCTCGCCGCTGAGCTGCGCACGCCGCTCGGCGACCTCGAGCTCGACGTCGCGCTGGAGGTCCCCGCCGGCACGTGCCTCGCGCTGGCCGGCCCGTCGGGCGCCGGCAAGACGAGCGTCCTGCGCGCGATCGCCGGGCTGCTGCGCCCGGTGCACGGCGTGGTGCGCTGCGGCGAGGAGACCTGGCTC
>JACRMD010000230.1:2454-8162 GCA_016215085.1 Solirubrobacterales bacterium
CGCCGCTGCGGCTACCTGTTCCAGGAGCACGCGCTGTTCCCGAACCTGCGCGCGTGGGAGAACGTCGCGTACCCGCTGCGCGGCGTGCCGCGGGCGGAGCGCCGCCGCCGCGCCCACGAGCTGCTGGACCGCTTCGGCCTGGCGGCCCGCGCGGACGCGCGGCCGCGCACGCTCTCGGGCGGCGAGCGCCAGCGCGTCGCCCTGGCCCGGGCGCTGGCGCGCGACCCGGCCGCGCTGCTGCTCGACGAGCCGCTCAGCGCGCTGGACGTCCGCACCCGCGCCGGCGCCACCCGCACGCTGGCGACGATGCTGCGCGAGGCCGGCGTCCCCGCCGTGCTCGTCACCCACGACTTCGCCGAGGCCGCGACGCTCGGCGACCGCGTCGGCGTGATGGACGGCGGGCGCATCGTGCAGGAGGGGACGGCGGGCGAGCTGGCCGCGGCGCCGGCGTCGGCGTTCGTCGCCGACCTCACCGGCGCGGTCGTGCTGACCGGCCGCGCGCGGCCCGAGGGCGGCGTCACCGTGGTCGAGCTCGACGGCGGCGGCACCGTCACGAGCACCGACGCCGCCGAGGGCGACGTCGCGGTCAGCGTCTTCCCGTGGGAGGTCGCGCTCGAGCCGCCCGGGCCGCACGAGGGCTCGGCGCGCAACCGCCTGCCCGCGCGCGTGCTGACGCTCACCACGGTGGGCAACCGCATCCGCGTGGGGCTCGAGGGCCCGCAGCCGCTGGCCGCGGAGGTCACGCGGGCGGCGGTCGACGGTCTCGGCCTCGCGCCCGGGGCGCCGGTGACGGCCGCGTTCAAGGCGACCGCCACCCGGCTGGTCCCGCGCTAGAGCTTGGCCAGGAAGGCCTCGATCGCCTCGGTGACCGGCTGCGGGTTCTCGATCGGCGAG
Organism: Solirubrobacterales bacterium; assembly: GCA_016215085.1. Lineage (GTDB taxonomy): Bacteria > Actinomycetota > Thermoleophilia > Solirubrobacterales > Solirubrobacteraceae > Baekduia. Next base: position 3,349 of record JACRMD010000230.1, read on the forward strand.
TGATGGCCGGCGCGCGGGATCATCACCAGCTCGGCGCCGGGGATGCCGTCGGCCAGCTGGCGGGCGCGGTCGGGCGGCGTCGCGACGTCCTCCTCGCCGCAGATGACGAGCGTCGGCGCGCTGATCTGCCCGAGCTGGTCGACGACCTCGTCGCGGTCGAACACGGCGCGGCACGCGAGGTTCAGCCCGTCGCGGTCGTGGGCCATGATCAGCTGCTTCTCGTGCGCGAGCCCCTCGGGGTCCTCGGCACGCCAGGTCGCCCCGTAGAGGACCTGCTGCGCGGCGTCGGTCGCCGCGGCGCGCATCTCCTCGTCGCCCTTCCACATCGCCTCGCGCAGCTGCTCGTACTGCGGCAGCGAGTCGGGGTCCTCGGGGCCGGCGCTGGTGTCGAGCAGGACGAGGCCGCGCACGAGCTCGGGGTGGCGCAGCGCCAGGCGCATGAACACCATGCCGCCCTGCGAGAGCCCGGCGAAGACCGCGCGGTCGTACCCGAGCTCGCGGACGAGCGAGGCGCTGTCCTCGACCATGTCGTAGAAGTCCCAGCCGTTCTCGCGGTACCCCGACGCGCCGTGCCCGGGCCAGTCGACCGACACGCAGCGGTAGCGGTCCTTGAGCGCGGCGACCTGCGCGTCGAACATCTCCTTGCTCGCGAGCAGGCCGTGGCCGAAGAGGACCAGGTCGCCCTCACCCTCGTCGGTGTAGGCGTAGGTCGTGCCGTTCAGGCTTGTCTGGGGCATGCCGCGACGGTACCTTGGTGGCGAAGGCCTCTGCAGCACCTCACGTCACAGCACCGCTTCTCGCACGTCGCCGGGTCCTAGCCCGGGCGCGCGGCCCCGTGCCCGCGCGCCCGCTCCACGCCCTAGGAACCCGAGATGAGGAGCATCCTCCCTTGTTGTACGACTTCGGCTGGGACCCGGCATGGGCCCAGGCACTGCAGGACCTGCGCGCCGGTGACCCGGCGCGCGTCGTGGCCGTCCACCGCGGCCGCGTCACCCTCCACGACGGCCGCACCGTGCCCGTCGCCGGCGCGCTGCGCGGCGAGCCGCCCGCGGTCGGCGACTGGGTCGCGGCCGACGGCGGCCACGTCCGCGCGGTCCTCCCGCGCCGGACGCAGCTGCGCCGGGCCGGCGAGGCGCTCGTCGCCAACGTCGACCTGGCGGTCGTGGTCACCTCCGCCAACCGCGACTTCAACGAGAGCCGCACCGAGCGGCTGGCCGCGCTGGCGCGCGACGGCGGCGTCGAGCTGCTGCTCGTGCTCAGCAAGGCCGACCTGTGCGCCGACCCGGTGCGCGAGGCGCAGCGGCTGGCCGCCGTCGCCGGCGCGCCCGCGCTGGCGCTCAGCGCGCAGGACGGCTGGGGCCTGGCGGCGCTGCGCGAGCGGCTGGCGCCGCGCCGGACCGCCGCGCTCCTGGGCACGTCGGGCGTCGGGAAGTCCACGCTGGTCAACCTCCTGCTCGGCGAGGAGCGTCAGCGGACGCTCGCCGTGCGCGACGTCGACGACCGCGGCCGGCACGCCACCACCCACCGCGAGCTGTTCCGGCTGCCGGACGGCGCGCTGCTCGTCGACACGCCCGGCGTGAAGCTGCCGCGGCTGGACGGCGGGGACGGGATCGCGGCGACCTTCGCGGACGTCGAGGAGCTCGCCGCCCGCTGTCGCTTCGCGGACTGCCGCCACGACGGCGAGCCCGGCTGCGCGGTGCGCGACGCGGTCGACCCGCGGCGGCTGGCCTCGCTGCGCAAGCTCGAGCGCGAGGCGATGACCGCGCAGGAGCGCCGCGCCCGGTCGCGGGCGGCCCACCGCGAGTACCGCAGGATCAAGAAGGAGCGGGGCCTAGACTGAGAGGGGCATGCAGCGCAGCCGCAACGGCAGGACCTCGATCACCACCGCGCCCGCGACGGGACGCGCGAAGCAGCGCGCGTTCTGCGTCGGCGTGCTCCAGGACGGCGACGACCTGTCCGAGCTGCGCGAGCTGCTGCGCACCGCGGGCGTCGCGGTCGTGGGCCAGACGGTCCAGCACCGCGACAAGCCCCACCCGAACACCTACCTCGGCCCGGGCAAGCTCCAGGAGGTCAAGGCGGCCGCCAAGGCCGCCGATGCCAACCTCGTCGCCGTCGACGACGAGCTCTCGCCGCGCCAGGAGCGCAACCTCGAGCAGGAGCTCGGCATCCCGGTCGTCGACCGCACCGCGACCATCCTGGACATCTTCGCCAGCCACGCGCACACGGCGGAGGGCAAGCTCCAGGTCGAGCTCGCCCAGCTCGAGTACAACCTCGCGCGCATGCGCGGCCTGTGGACGCACCTCGAGCGCCTGGGCGGCGTCTCCAGCGGCGGCTTCGCGACCCGCGGCCCGGGCGAGTCGCAGATCGAGACCGACCGCCGCCTGGCCCGCAACCGGATCGCCGCGCTGCGCCGCCGCCTGGAGCACGTGAAGTCCACGCGCGCCACGCAGCGCGCCGAGCGCGTCCGCGCGCACCTGCCCGAGATCGCGCTGGCCGGCTACACCAACGCGGGCAAGTCGACGCTGCTCAACGCGCTGACCGGCGCGGAGGTCGGCGTGCGCAACCGGCTCTTCCACACGCTGGACCCGACAACCCGCCAGCTGGCGATCGACGGCCGCCCGTACCTGCTGACCGACACCGTCGGGTTCATCCGCAAGCTGCCCCACCAGCTCGTCGACGCCTTCGGCGCCACGCTGGAGGAGACGCGGCTGGCCGACCTCGTCCTGCACGTCGTCGACGCGTCGGCCGACGAGGACGAGCTGCTCGCGATGACGGGCGCCGTCGAGGAGACGCTCGACGAGATCGGGGCGTCGGAGAACCCGCGCGTGCTGGTGCTCAACAAGGTCGACGCCGTCGACGACGAGCGCCGCCGTGAGCTGGCCCACCGCCACCCCGACGGCGTCCAGGTCTCGGCGATCACCGGCGAGGGCCTCGAGGACCTGCGTGCGCGGATCGAGAAGGAGTTCGCCCGGACGCTGCGGCCCGTGGAGCTGCTGGTGCCCTACGACGAGGGCGGCCGGCTGGCCGAGCTGCACGACATCGCGGGCGACCTGCACCGCGAGGACACCGCCGAGGGCGTGCGCGTGGTCGCGCGCCTGCCCGCCGCGATCGCCGAGCGCTACGCGCGCTACGAGCTCGACGGCGACGGCGCCGCGTAGCCGACGTCGACGCCGCGCCGGGGCACCGGCGAGGTCTGCATGACCGACGTGGTCGTCTGGCCGTGGGTGGCGAAGCGGTCGATGACCTCCTCGAGGTGCTCCACGTCGCGGACGTGGGCCTTCAGGAAGAAGCAGTCCTCGCCGGTGATGCGGTGGCACTCGACCACCTCGGGCGTCGCGCGGGCCAGCTCGGCGACCTTCGGCAGCTGGCGCGGCGCCGGGCGGACGCGGATGATGGCGCTCAGGCCGAGGCCGAGCGCCCGCGGGTCCACGTCGGCGTGGAATCCGCGGATCACGCCCTCGTCCTGGAGGCGGCGCAGGCGGTCGGCCACGGCGGGGGACGAGAGCCCGACGCGGCGCCCGAGCTCGGCGAGGCTGAGGCGCGCGTCCTCCTGCAGCTCGGCCAGCAGCCGGCGATCGGTGGCGTCCAGCGGCTCCGGCCTTCGATTCGACGGCATGATCGGCAAAGTAGCTCCGAACGGCCATGGTGTCGAGGGCCCTCAGCACGAACCATGTGGGCATGGCCGTCGCCCGCCGCGAACCGCCGCCGCACGCCTACTTCGTCGTCAGCGCCGTCTTCCACTACCTCGGCCCGGCCTTCGCGGTGCTGCTCTTTGCGCGGGTCGCGGTCCTCGGCGTGGCGTGGCTGCGGATCGCGACGGCCGCGCTCGTCTTCGCCGCGTGGCGGCGGCCCTGGCGGGCGCTGGTGCGCCTGGACGGCGAGGGCCGGCGCGTGCTGGTGGCGTGGGGCGCCGTGCTCGCCGCGATGAACTGCTGCTTCTACCTGGCCATCGACCGGCTCCCGCTGGGCACGGTCGCGGCGATCGAGTTCCTCCCGGTGGTCGGGCTCGCCGCGCTGGGGGTTCGCTCGTGGCGCAACGCGGCGGCGCTCCTGCTCGCCGTCGGCGGCGTCTGGGCACTCACGAACGTCGTCCTCGCGGGCGAGCCGCTCGGCCTCGCACTGGCGTTCGCCAACGCGGTGCTCTTCGCCGCGTACATCGTGCTCGCCGACCGCGTGGCCAAGACGGACGGCGTGGGCGGCGTCGACGGCCTGGGCCTCGCGATGCTCGTCGCCGCCGTCGTCGTGACCGTGCCGGCCGGCTGGGCGGCCGCGCCGGTGCTCGGCGACCCGGTGGCGCTGGCGGCCGGGGCGGGCGTCGGGATCGCGTCGTCGGTCGTGCCCTACGTCGCGGACCAGCTGGCGCTCGCGCGGCTCCCGCGGGCGACCTACAGCCTGATGGTCGCGCTGCTGCCGGCGACCGCGACGGTGATCGGCATCCTCGTGCTCGTGCAGGTCCCGTCGCCGCAGGAGGCGCTCGGCGTCGCGCTGGTCGTCGCCGGCGTCGCGCTGCACCGGTGAGACTGGGGCCATGCACGTCCGCGTCGCCACCGCCGCCGACCTCGAGGCGCTCGTCGCCCTGCTCACCGGCGGCGCCACGACCGGCGGCGGTTCTACGCGCGGCTCGGCTTCACGCCGAGCCACGCGGGGTTCAAGCCGGCGCTCTCCTAGCGCGGCAGGCGCACCGTCACGGTCCGCTTCGCGGCCGGGCGGCCCGTCGCGGTCGCCGCGATCGTCAGCCGCAGGCCGCCGGCGCGGCGGATGGCACTGCGCGCCGCCCTGCCGAAGCGCAGCGTCACCCGCACGGTGCGGCCGGC
>JACRMD010000231.1 GCA_016215085.1 Solirubrobacterales bacterium
GAACAGCGTCGACGTGCCGCCGCTGGGATCGGTCACCTTGAAGCACGTCGTGTCGATGCGCATCTGGGCGTCGAAGGTCATCTGCGGCTCGGCGGCCCGGGCGCGGGCCGCGGCGGGAGCGAGGATCACCCCCGCCAGCAGGGCGACGGTGGCGAGCAGCCTCTTCAGCGATGTCGTGGTCATATGGCGTTCTGGCAGGTACCCGCCCGCGTCCGCCGACGAACCACGAACCCGACTGTTGCGCGGCGCGCGGGCCGGCGGCGCGGCCCCGCCGGCGGGTTGCTCCTCCTGCGGCTGACGACTACGGTCGACCGCACCCCTGTCATCGGCGGAGGAGGTCCGCGTGGGCGTGTTGGTCATTCTGGAGATGGACGGCCCGACCGACGCCCTACTCGCCGCGGCTGCCGACCTCGAGGCTCGCCGGCCGACGCCGAAGATGCCGAGCTGGAGTTGACCTGACCGGCCCCGCGCCCCCTACGCCCGCCGCAGCCGGAACAGCGCGTGCTCGCGCCCGAAGGCCCGCCGCGTCCCGTCGCGGACGAAGCCGAGCTTCTCGAGCACGTGGTGCGAGGCGGCGTTGGGCAGGTCGGCGAGCGCGATGACCTCGTCGGCGCCGAGCGAGCCGAAGGCCACGTCGAGGCAGGCACGGGCGGCCTCGGTCGCGTAGCCCTTGCCCCACGCGTCGCGGGCGAGGGTGTAGCCGAGCTCGATCTCGCCGGCGCCGCTCGTGTACAGGCCGGCGTCGCCGATGACGGCGCCGGTGGCACGTTCGACCACCGCCCAGAAGCTGAAGCCGTGACGGCGCTCGTGGTCGGCGTAGGCGCGGAGCATCTGCGCGCTCTCGGCCATGCCGCGCACCGGCCCGTAGCCGACGTGGCGCATGACGTCGGGGTCGCTGTAGATGACGTGCATGGCCGCGAGGTCCTCCGCCGTGAAGGAGCGCAGCAGCAGCCGCTCGGTCGCGATCTCGGTCACGGCTCGAGCAGCGCGCGCAGCTGCGCGGCCACCGCGTCGGGGGCGTAGGCGGCCAGTCGCGCGCGCCCGCGCGCCCGCAGCTCGTGGCGCAGCGGCGCGTCGCCGAGCAGCATCGCGACGAGCTCGGCGAGGACCGCGAGGTCGCGGTCCTCGACCAGCAGCGCCGCGTCCCCGGCGACCTCGGGGATCCCGCCGACCGGCCGCGCGACGACCGGCACGCCGTGGTGGAAGGCCTCCAGCAGCGGGATGCAGAACCCCTCGTGCTCGGAGAGGCAGACGAGCGCGTGCGCCTCGCGGTAGCGGGCGGCCAGCGCGGCGGGGTCCAGGCCGGACTCGATCGTCACCGCGCCCGGGGCGAGCGCGTCGGCCAGCGTGCGCAGCTCGCGCTCGAAGCGCGGGTGCAGCGGCGAGCCGACGAGCCGCAGCCGCGCGTCCGGCAGCCGATGCCGGCGCAGCAGCGCGACGAGCCGGATGAGCTCGTCCTGGCGCTTGTGCGGCGCCAGCCGCCCCACGAACAGCAGCGTCGGCGGGCCGCCGGGCTCGGCCGTGCGCGGCTCCCCCATCGACGCGGGCTCGACGAGGATCGGCACGACGCGGTCGGAGCCGAGCTCGGCGGCGTTGAAGGCGCTGACGCCCGCGACGACGTCGCAGCGCGCCGCGAACTCGGGCAGCTGCCGGCGGCCGAGCGCGCACTGGATCGCGACCATCGGCTCGTGGTCCCAGAACCACCGCGGCGGCGTCACGTTGTGCGACAGCAGGACCTTGCGCTGCGGCAGGTCGAGCACGCCGCGCAGCCGCGGCGCGTAGGCCGAGTAGTGCACCAGGATGGTCGCGTCGGGCTCGGGCGCGAGCTCGCCCAGCGGGCGCACGCGGCGGCCGACGCGCGGGTCCAGGTTGCCCGCGAACACGTCGCCGCCCCAGCCCCAGCCGCGGAACAGCTCGCGGAAGCGCAGCGCCTGCACGGTGACCGCGTCGACCGGGCCGGCGCCGGAGAGGACCTGGTGGACGATCACCGCTCGGCGTCGCGGCGCTCGAGCGCGCTGACGCGGTCGTCGAGCTCGGCGAGCTTGGCGACCACCTGGAGGTTGAAGCGCGTCTGCTGGGCGGTCATCTCGTTGAAGTGCTGCTGCAGGCCCCGCAGCAGCAGGCGCTTGAGCCACGTGATCGGCGCGCCCGCGCGGCGCGTGGAGCGCAGCAGCGTCGTGTCGGGCTCGATCGCCGCCCACTCCATCAGCCGCTCGGTCGTCACGCGGTCGGTCGGCGCGACGGCGAACCCGGACAGGTCGTCGGCGTAGGCGCCCGCCGCCCGGGCCGCCGCGGCACGCTCGCGTGCGGCGTCCAGCGCCTCCTCGGGCCTCACACGACCACCTCGGTGCCCATCAAGTGATGGTAGAACGCCATGCCCTCCGCAACCGGCCCGTCGAAGGCCTTGCGCCCGCCGTCGAGCACGACCACCCGCTCGCAGGTCCGCTCGACCAGGCCGGCGTCGTGGCTGACGAGCACGAGCGTCGCGCCCGCGGCGACCTGCTCGGCGATCCGCGTCTCGCACTTGCGCTGGAACGCCTCGTCGCCGACGGCGAGCACCTCGTCGATGAGCAGCACGTCGGCGTCGAGGTGCGCGGCGATGGCGAACCCCAAGCGCACGAACATGCCCGAGCTGTAGGTCTTGACCGGCACGTCGACGAACTCGCCGAGCTCGCTGAAGGCCAGGATGTCGTCCATCCGCGCCTCGATCTCCTCGCGCGTCAGGCCGTGCAGCGCGCCGTTGAGCAGGACGTTCTCGCGGCCGGTGAAGTCGCGCCCGAAGCCCGCGCCGAGCTCGAGCAGCGTCACGACCTGCCCACCGCACCCCGCAACGCCGGCGTCGAGCGGCACGATCCCCGCGAGCACGCGCAAGGTGGAGGACTTGCCCGCGCCGTTGCGCCCGACGATGCCGACGGTCTCGCCGGGCTCGACGTGCAGCGAGACGTCGCGCAGCGCGTGGACCGGCGCCGGGCCGTGGCCGCGGCGGCGCAGGAGCAGCTCCTTGGGTGATGTCGCCGGGCTCGAAGAAGATCGGCGAGACGAAGAACCACGGCAGGAGGACCGCCGCGAGGATCGGCGCGACGTCGCGGAAGTACGCGTGCAGCACGGCGACGCAGAGCGAGAGGCCCAGGGTGAAGCACCACAGCGCCGCGACGACCAGCGGGAGCAGCAGCAGCGCCGGCCCCGCGCCGCGCACCGCGACCGTGATCGCGGTGACCAGGGCGAGCACGACGGCGAAGACGACGAGCTGCACGGTGACGACCGCGGCGGGGATCGTCTCGCGCGGGAACCGGGCCTTGCGGATGAGCGCGCCCTGGTCCAGCAGCGACGGCGCGGCGCCCAGCAGCGACTGCGAGAAGAACACCCACACGACGAGCCCCACCACGAGGAACAGCGGGTAGTCGTCGTGGTCGGTGACCTCGAAGACGACGCCGAACATGAGGTAGTAGGCGCCGAGCAGCACCAGCGGGTTGACCAGGTACCAGGCCACGCCGAGCACCGACCCCTGGTACTTGCGTCGCAGCTCGCGGCGGACGAGCTGCTCGAAGAGGAAGCGGTGGCGCAGGAGGTCCCGCATCGATGCGGGGAGGATCGCAGGACCGGGGCCGCCGATGCGCAACAGTGCAGCCCATGACCGCCGACGTCCGCGACCTCGCCCGCCGCGCGCGGCCCGGCCTGCCGGCGCGCACCGTCGAGCGCCTCGGCGCCGGCCTCGACCACCAGGCCTTCCTGGTCGACGGCGAGCTCGTCGTCCGCCTGGGCGAGGACCCGGCCGCGGAGGCGCGCGTCCTGGAGCTCGTCGCGCCGCTGGCGCCGCCGGCCGTCCCCGCGCCGCTGCTCGTCGAGGGCGACGCCATGGTCTATCCGCTGCTGCCCGGGACGCCGCTGCTCGCGCTCGGCCCGCCGCCGCGCGACCTGGCGCCGCTGGGGCGGTTCCTCTCCCGGCTGCACCGCCTCGACGCGCCCGGCGTCGCGCGCGACGACTTCACGCCGGAGCAGTGGCTGGCGGACGCGCGCGAGCAGCACGAGCAGGTGGCCGCGCAGGTCCCGGCCGCCCACCGCGACGCCGTCGGCGCGTTCCTCGCCGCCCCGCCGCCACCGCCGCCGCCCGCGCTGGCGCTGACCCACAACGACCTCGGCGCCGAGCACCTGCTCGCCGACCCCGCGACCCGCGCGATCACCGGCGTCATCGACTGGGGCGACGCCGCGATCGCCGACCCTGCCTACGACCTCGGCCTGCTGCTGCGCGACCTCGGCGACGGCGTCCTCGCGCACTACGACCCGCTGGAGCCGCCTGAGGACCTGCTCCGGCGGGCCACCTTCTACGCCCGCTGCGCGGTGTTCGAGGACCTCGCCTACGGCCAGGAGGCCTACACGCGCAACGCGCTCGCGGCAATCGGGCGGCTGTTCGGGCCTAGCGCGCCCCGACCTTGACCTGGAACCGCACCGTGGCCTTGCCCTTCGGCTTGTACGTCAGCGTCCAGGTGCGCCCGCAGCCCTTGCTGCCGAGGTCGAGCCTGGCGTAGTGCCAGGTCGGCTCGCGCTTGGTCTGCGCCTCGATCGTCGCCTTGACGGTCCGCGAGCCCGAGGTCGCCGTCACCGACAGGGCCGGTGTCGTGCGCTCCTTGAAGTGGGGCGGCGGGATCGGCGGCAGGAACTGCCCCGCCCACAGCGTGGCCCGGTCCTTGGGGGCGGGATCGGCGGTCTCGCACGCGATCGCCTTCGGCGGGCGCACGACCTGCAGGTCGCCCGGGCCGCCGTCGGCGACGTAGCCCGACGGCGGGTAGAGCGCCGGCTTGACCTTCTTGGGCGCCGTCGTCCCGGTGTCCATCAGGGTGATCGAGCTGCAGCTCGTGTAGGGCTGGTCGCCGCCGGGCACGGCGCACCGCGACGTCGACGCGAGCTCGACGACCGGCGTCTTCCCGGAGGCGGCGACGGCCTGCACCCGGCTGCCGTAGGACGGCGTCAGGGAGACGGTCTCGCCGGTGACGGGGCGGTAGCGGTAGGGCCCGGACTGCTGCTTCTCGCAGGCGCTCGGGTCGCCGGGGCAGCTGCGGGCCCACAGCAGCCGCCCGGAGTCGTCGAACGCGGTCGAGGTCGGCTGCGCCCCGCTCAGCCCGCAGACCGTCGGCGCGAGGTCGCGGAAGGCGCCGGTGCGCAGGTCGAGGCGGCGGACGATGCCCAGGCCGCAGATGCCCGCCTCGTCGGAGCCGGTCGAGACGCGGGAGGCCACGGCCAGCGCGTCGCCGCGCACCGCCGTGTCGGCCACGAGCCGCGTCGTGGTGGGACGGCAGGCCCCGACCTCGGAGAGCTCGCCGCACACGGTGGTCGGGATCCCGTCGACGACGCGGTCGCGCGCGCCGGACAGCGAGCCGATCACGACCCGGTCCGGCGTCCCGGCGGTCCGGCGCGCGTAGGCGATGCGCGTGCGCCAGATCGACGGCGCGAACTCGTCGGCGGTGGGGGTCGAGGCGCCCGTCACCGCCCGCTCGCCCGGGGCGGCGAGGTCGTAGCGCACCACGTCGCAGCCCGAGCGCGTGTCGTACAGGAACGTCGCGCAGCGCGACCACACCAGCCACGTCGAGCCGGTCGGCCCCGGCCCGGCGGAGACGTCGAACGGCGCCGCCGACGGCGCCACGTCGGCGAGCACCGTCGCGCTGCCGCCGCGCAGGACGACCAGCCGGAACCCGCCGGCCACCCCGTCCCACGTGCTCCAGGCGACGGTCCCGCCGTAGGCGGCGACCGGTCCGTTGGAGGCCGCGGAGCCGACCTCGCGGTCCGCGAGCGCGGTGGACGGCCAGGCGACCAGCACGGCGGCGGCCAGGCCGAGGACGGACGTGGAGCGGCGCATGCACCGAGCGTCACACCGGTGAGGCCCCGGCCGCATCCGCGCGGGCTGCGGATCGCGGACCGGGAAGTCCCGCAGCCCTACGCCGCCTCGAAGTCCTCCCGGTAGGCCGCCATGCGCTCCTGGATGCCCGCGTGCGCGTCCTCCTCGGAGAGGAACCCGCCGCCGAGGTGCGCCTCCAGGCGGTCGAAGTAGGTGTCCCACCCGGCGGCGTGCTGCCAGCCGGGGCCCATCTCCGGGTTGAACACGTGCGTGAAGACCAGCACGCAGCCGTCGCCGTCGGCCTCCAGCTCGAAGGCGTAGCGTTCCACGCCCCACTCCCACGCCAGGCGGTGCGGCGGCTCGACGGCGGTGATGCGCCCGGGCACGTCCATGGCCGAGAACGTCTCGCCCTCGCGCGGGCCCCACGGGACCGTCGCGACGAACCACCGCTCGAGCTCGCCCGGCTCGCTCACGGCGCGCCACACGCGCTCGATCGGGTGCGGCAGCCGGCGCTCGAAGCGCAGCGCCGGGCGGCCGTCGACGGTGACCTGCCTACCGGTCCTCACGGGTGCTCCTCCAGGTGTCGTTCCAACGCGTCCAGCCGCGCGGACCAGTGCGCCCGGTAGGGCTCCAGCCACGCGTCGACCTCCTCCAGCGGCGCGGCGCGCAGGCCGTACCAGCGGCGCTTGCCCTCGGGGCGGACGGTCACCAGGCCGGCCTCGCGCAGCACCTTGAGGTGCTTGGAGACCCCGGGCTGGCTGAGGTCCAGCCGGTCCACCAGGTCGGTGACCGACCGCTCGCCGTCGCGCAGCAGGTCGAGGATCCGCCGCCGCGACGGCTCCGCGAGCGCCGCGTATGCCGTCATGCGAGTCATATTACCAAGTAGCAATATGAGCCGTGCTCCACTTGTGGGGATGCGCCTCCTCGTCCTCGCCGACCAGGAGCCGGTCGTGCCGCTCGGCAGGCTCGTCGAGGCGCACCGGCCCGACGTGGTGATCACGCTCGGCGACCTGCGCGCCGAGGTGCTCGACCCGCTGCCCCGCCACGGCGTGTGCGTGCTCGGCGTCTACGGCAACCACGACGACGGCCGCTACCTCGAGGCCGCCAACGCGACCGACCTCCACCTGGGCCGCGCGACGATCGGCGGCACGACGTTCGCGGGCTTCCAGGGCTGCGTCTGCTACCGCCGCGGCGCGCCGCTGCAGTACACCCAGCGCCAGGCCTCGCGGCTCGGCCGGCGGATCCCGCGCGCCGACGTCCTGCTCAGCCACGCGCCGCCGCGCGGCGTCCACGAGGAGCCCGAGGACCGCGCGCACGAGGGCTTCGACGTCCTGCGCCGCTACGACGAGCGCGTCCAGCCGCGGCTGCACCTCCACGGCCACACGCCCGCGCCGCCCCGGCCGACGGCGCGCATCGGCCGCACCCAGGTGGTCCACGTGGTGGGCCACCGCGTCGTCGACCTCTAGGGGGTCTCCTAGGTCCCGCCCAGCGCCTCCCGCACCGCGCGGTAGGCCGGCTTGGGACGCAGGTCCTCGTCGAGCAGCGTCGCCGCGCCCTGGCCGGGGTACGCGTCGGGCACCCACGAGTCGGCGTCGTCGAGGCCCCACACGACGAAGGCCCGGCAGCGCCTCTCGGCGTCGCAGCCGTCGGCCAGCGCCCGGTACTGGCGGGCCTGGGCCGCGAGGTCCTGGGGCGAGGGCTCGGCCGGGATGCGGACGTCGACCTCGGTCAGCGCGACGTCGAGGCCGAGCGTCGTGAACCGGCGCAGCGTCTCGGGCCAGTACGGGATCGGCTTGGTGTCGACGTGGCCCTGGAGGCCGACGCCGCCGATCGGCGCGCCGCGGCGCTGGGCGTCCTGCAGCAGCCGCACGACGCCCTCGAGCTTGGGCCCCGCGCCCTCGATGCCGTAGTCGTTGTAGTACAGCTTGGCGTCTGGGTCGGCCTCGTGCGCGAGCTTGAACGCCAGCGCGACGTAGCCCGGCCCCAGCTTCTCCAGCCACGGCGTCTTGCGCAGCGACCCGTCGTCGGCCACCGCCTCGTTGACGACGTCCCACTCGCGGATGCGCCCGTGGTAGCGGCGCATCAGCGTGGTGATGTGCTCGCGCAGCCGCGCGACGAGCTCCTCGCGCGACGGGTCGCCGTCGAACAGCCACGGCGGGTTCTGGTTGTGCCAGACGAGCGTGTGGCCGCGCACGCGCATCCCGTGGCGCTGCGCGAAGCCGACGAGCCGGTCCGCGCGCGAGAAGTCCCAGCGGTCCTCCTCGGGGTGCACGATTCCCCACTTGAGGTCGTTCTCCGGGGTGATCGCCTCGAAGAGCGTCGCGGCCCGCGCGTAGCCGCGGTCCTCGAGCCGGTCGGCGCGCAGCGCGACGCCGGTGAAGCGCTCGCCCGCCGCGTGCAGCGCGGCGACCGCCGGCGCGCGGCGGTGGGGCTGCTCCTCGCCGCCGCAGCCGCCCGCGGCGAGCGCGAGCGCGGCGACGGCGAAGGCCGCTAGGCGTCGCGCTCGGCCAGCTCCCGCAGGCGCCGCAGCGTCTCGACGTTGCGGCCGTGCAGGAGCCGGTCGGCGATCGGGTTGTGCACCAGCCGGCTGAAGGGGTCGCCCGGCTCCTCGGTCATCGAGATGCGCGTCCCGCCGCCCTCCGGCGCCAGGTCGAAGACGATCCGCGCCGAGCCCAGCGGACGGGTGCGAGCCTGCAGGACGAGGCGGTTCGGCGGCGCGGATTCCAGGACCTCCGTGTTGTCGTCGAGCTTCAGCGGGCCGACGCCGACCCGGTGGTGGAGCTTGGCGCCGGGCGCGGGCCAGGTGTCGTCCCAGCCGCGGATGCGGTCGCTGCCGACGACCCAGTACTCGTAGGTCTTGGGCTGCGCGAGGACGTCGAAGACCCGCTCGGGCGGCGCGCTGGAATGATCGACCGTCGTGGCCACCCCTCCGAGGTACCCACCGAGCGACCGCGGGTAGCAGCCCCGTGGTGCCAGATCATGCGGACGCGGTCGTCATCGGATCCCGGCCCAACGGGCTCGTCGCCGCCAACACCCTCGCCGACGCGGGGTGGGACGTCGTCGTGCTCGAGGCCCAGGACACGCCCGGCGGCGCCGTCCGCACCGAGGAGCTGACCGAGCCCGGGTTCCACCACGACGTCTTCAGCGCCTTCTACCCGCTCGCCGCCGCGTCGCCGCACCTGCGCGCGCTGCGGCTGGAGGAGCACGGGCTGCGATGGCTGCGCAGCGAGGCGGTCGTCGCCCACGCGTTCGACGCCGAGCGCGGCGCCGCGCTCTACATGGACGTCGAGCGCACCGCCGCCTCGGTCGCGCAGTTCGCGCCGCAGGACGCCGACGCCTGGCGCCGCTGGGCGGCGTGGTGGCGCACCGCCGGGCCGCCGCTGATCGCGTGCCTGACCCAGCCCTTCCCGCCGGTGCGCCCGGCGGCGTGGCTGGCGCGCCGGCTCGGCGCGGCCGGCCTGCTCGAGCTGGGCCGCCTCGGCGTGCTGCCCGTCCGCCGCCACGCGCAGGAGGAGTTCGCCGGCGAGGGCGCGGCGATGCTGCTGGCCGGCAACGCGCTGCACGCCGACTTCACGCCCGAGACGCCGGGCAGCACGATCTTCGGCTGGGTGCTCGTCGGCCTCGGCATGGACGTCGGCTTCCCGGTCCCCGAGGGCGGCGCCGCCAACCTCGCGCGCGCGCTCGTCCGCCGCCTCGAGGCGCGCGGCGGGCAGCTGCGCTGCGGCGAGCCGGCCGTGCGCATCGACCCGCGCACGCGCACCGTCCACACGGCGACCGGCGCGTCCTTCACCGCCCGCCGCGCGATCCTCGCCAACACGTCGGCGCCCGAGCTCTACGAGCGGCTGCTGCCCCGCGACGCGGTGCCCGAGCGCGTCCACCACGACCTCGCACGCTTCGAGTTCGACGCCTCGACGATCAAGGTCGACTGGGCGCTCGACGGGCCGATCCCGTGGGGCAACGAGGAGTGCCGCCGGGCCGGCACCGTGCACGTCGCCGACTCGCTGGACCACCTGACCGCCTACGGCTCGGCGATCCAGCAGGGCCGCATCCCGGACAAGCCGTTCCTGCTGCTCGGGCAGTACGCCCGCTTCGACCCGTCGCGCATGCCGCCCGGCAAGGAGACCGCCTGGGCCTACGCGCACCTGCCCCAGGGCGCGTGGACCCCCGACGTCACCGAGCCGTACGTCGCGGCGATGGAGGACGCCGTCGAGGAGCGCGCGCCTGGGTTCAAGCGGCTGATCCGCGCCCGCCACGTCCTCACGCCCGCCGACATGGAGGCGCGCAACCGCAACCTCGTCGGCGGCGCGGTCAACGGCGGCACCGCGCAGCTCCACCAGCAGCTCGTCTTCCGCCCGATCCCCGGCCTCGGCCGGCCGGAGACCGCGGTGGAGGGCGTCTACCTCGCCTCGGCGGCGATCCACCCCGGCGGCGGCGTGCACGGCGCGCCGGGCCACAACGCGGCGCGCGCCGCGCTCGCGGCTCAGAAGGCGCCGCGGCGCGTCAGGACGGCGGGGACCGTCTTGACGAGGATGGTCAGGTCCAGGAAGACCGACCAGCGCTCGAGGTAGAGGAAGTCCAGGCGGACGAGGTCGTCGAAGTCGAGGTCCGACCGGCCCGAGACCTGCCACAGGCCGGTGATGCCGGGCAGGACGAGGTAGCGCTTCTTGTGCCAGTCCTCGAGCTGGTCGAAGTCGCGGCGCGGCAGCGGCCGCGGGCCGACGAGCGACATCTCGCCGCGCAGCACGTTGATGAGCTGCGGCAGCTCGTCCAGCGAGAACTTCCGCAGGAAGCGCCCGACCTTCGTCATGCGTGGGTCGTCGCGGATCTTGAACAGCGCGCCGCTGGCCTCGTTCATCGACTCGAGGTCGGCCTGGCGCTCGTCGGCGTCGCGGTACATCGTGCGGAACTTCAGGCACGCGAACGGCACGCCGCCGATGCCCGGCCGGATCGAGCGGTACAGGATCGGCCCGCGCGAGGTGAGCTTGATCGAGAGCGAGATCGCCAGCAGCACCGGGCTGAGCGCCAGCACGGTCATCGTCGCGACGATCACGTCGAAGGTCCGCTTGAGCGCGAAGTCGATGCCGTCGAAGACCGGCGGCTTGAGCTCGAACAGCGGCACCGACTGGCCCGGCACGAACTCGGCGCGGTGGATGAGGATCTCCATCGTCGACGGCGCGACGCGCACCGCCACGCCCCGCTGGTGGCAGACGTCGACGAGCTCGACCGCCTGCTGCTGCGGGAAGTTCGGGTCGGTGATGATGACCTCGTCGACCTTGTTGTCCACGACGACGTCGCCGAGGTCCTGCAGCGTGCCCAGCGAGCGCAGCCCGTTGTCGGGGCGCGGCGTCAGCGAGACGAACCCGACCACGGTCACCGGCGACGCGCCCTCGTTGTCGAGCGCGTGCGCGACCGCCTCGATGTGCTCGCCCGTGCCGACCAGCACGGCGCGGCGCTCGTAGCCGGCCGCGCGCAGCAGCGCGCCGGTCAGCTGCTCGTAGGCGTAGCGGAACGTCGAGACGTAGGCGACCGCGAAGAACAGCGTGCCGTAGAAGATGTAGTAGCTGCTGAACGTCTCGCCGTTGACGACCGCGAACACGGCGGCCACGACGGTCGTCTGGAACAGCGACGCGACGATCCGCGTGAGGCCCGGGCGCACCGCGCGGTCGGCGTAGAGGCCCGAGCGCGCGAACAGCAGGGAGGCGACGAGGAAGGCGAAGGGCACGTAGTCCTTGGCCTGCTCCCAGGAGACGCGCGGCTCCCAGGCGTCGCGGACCGCCGCCTTGAGGCACAGCGC
>JACRMD010000232.1 GCA_016215085.1 Solirubrobacterales bacterium
CTCCGCCGGCCGCGGCGGCGCCCCGGGCGCCCATCGGGCGCGTCGCGTCGGTCAGGTCCTCCCGCCGCGGCTCGGTCAGCGACCCGAGCGCCTCGCGCAGCGCGGCGACGAAGGCGGCCGCGGTCGGGTACCGCGCCTCGGGGTCCTTCTCGAGCCCGCGCTTGAGCACGGCGGCCGCGGCTTGGCACGGCCCGGTCGGCGTCGGCGGGTCGACCTCCACGTGCGCACGGGCCTGCGCCATCGGCGTGTCGCCGCCGAACGGCCGCTTGCCGCACAGCATCTCGTAGGCGACGACGGCCAGCGAGTAGCGGTCGCTGGCGGGCGTCGCGGGCTTGCCGCGGGCCTGCTCGGGCGAGAGGTAGGCGGCGGTGCCGAGCACCTGACCGGCCTGGGTCACCGCGGTCTCGCCGGCGATCGAGGCGATGCCGAAGTCCCCGACCGCCAGCCGGCCGCGCTCGTCGAGCAGCAGGTTGCCGGGCTTGACGTCGCGGTGGACGATGTCGGCGGCGTGCGCGGCGTCCAGCGCCGAGGCGGCCTCCTCGAGCCAGCGCACGGCGGTGGGCGGCGGGACGGGCTCCCCGGCCTTGAGCCGGTCGGCGACCGTGCCGCCCGCGAAGTGCTCCATGACGATGAACGCCTCGGGCGGCGTCTGGGTCGTCTCGCCGATGTCGTAGACGGTGACCAC
Organism: Solirubrobacterales bacterium; assembly: GCA_016215085.1. GTDB lineage: Bacteria > Actinomycetota > Thermoleophilia > Solirubrobacterales > Solirubrobacteraceae > Baekduia. Next base: position 686 of record JACRMD010000232.1, read on the forward strand.
GTGCGGGTGGTCGGAGACGCGGGCCGCCGCACGCGCCTCGCGCGTGAAGCGGCGGCGGGCCGCCTCGTCGGCGGCGTAGCCGGGGGCGAGCACCTTGACCGCCACGAGGCGCTCCAGCAACTCGTCCTCGGCCGCCCAGACCGCGGCCATCCCGCCGTTGGCGATGTGCCGGACCACCCGGTAACGGGGAGGCAGGGAGACCTGCGACTGCGCGGCGGGCATCGTCGGACCGCTACCCGAGGCTGCAGGACGCTACACTCCTCGCCCCATGTCGAAGGTCTGCCACAGCTGCGGTCGCGGCCCCGCATTCGGCCAGAGCCGCAGCCATTCCATGCGCGCGACGAAGCGCCGGTTCGATCCGAACCTGCAGAAGGTCCGCGTGCTCGTGGGCAAGGCCCCGCAGCGCGTGTACGTCTGCACCCGCTGCCTCAAGGCGGGCAAGGTCACCAAGGCCGTCTAGCCGGCGTGGCGCCGGGCCCCGGCCCGACCGCGCGCTTCGATACGGTCGGGCGCGTGTCCGACCCCAGCCTGGTCCGCTTCCGGGTCGCCGTCGAAGGCGCCCTGGCCCACCTGGAGTCACGGCGCCAGGAGATCAACGACCTGAACGTCTTCCCGGTCGCCGACGGCGACACGGGCGACAACATGGCGCTGACGCTGCGCGCCGTGCTCGACGAGCTCGACCGCCTCGAGACCGAGGTGCAGGAGCTCGACGCCGTCGGCCGGGCCGAGATCGTGGACTCCGTCGCCCGCGCGGCGCTGCTGGGCGCGCGCGGCAACAGCGGGGTCATCCTCTCCCAGCTGATCCGCGGGGCGGCCGAGGAGCTCATCTCGCGCCCCGGCGAGCTGGTCGACCCGGTGCTCGTCTCGGCCGCGATGGCCCGCGCCGCGGCCCGCGCGTACGACTCGGTCCGGGCGCCCGCCGAGGGCACGATGCTCACCGTCATCCGCGAGATGGCCGCCGCCCTGGCCATCGAGCTGGCCCGGCTGCCCTACGAGCGCACCCGCCTGCGCCCCGACGACGACCCGCTGCGCCAGAACGAGCTGCTGGCCGACGTGCTCGAGCGGGCGATCGAGGCCGGCGAGGCGTCGGTCAAGCGCGGCCCCGAGCTGCTGCCCGCGCTGAAGGAGGCCGGCGTGGTCGACGCCGGCGGCTACGGCGTGACGATCATCCTGGCCGGGGTGGTCGCGGCGCTGCGCGGCAGCGACGCGCCGCAGCTCGAGCACCACGCGCCCGCGGCGAAGATCTCGCACCCCGAGCACGAGTCCTCGACCTTCCGCTTCTGCACGAACTTCGCGGTCACCGGCGAGGGGCTGGACGCGTCGGCGATCACGCCGGCGCTGGAGGCCATCGGCGACTCGCTGCTGGTCGTCGGCGATGCGCACACGCTCAAGGTCCACATCCACACCGACGAGCCCGAGCGCGCGACGGGCATCTTCGACGGCCTCGGCGAGGTCTCGCACCTCGACGTCGCCGACATGCACGAGCAGGTCGCCCAGCGCGACGAGCGCCTGCACGCCGCGACCAACGGGCGCGGGCCGGTCGAGCACCGCTGCGGCGCGCTGGCCGTCGCCAGCGGCCCCGGCGTCCGGGCGCTGTTCGAGGGCCTGGGCCTGCACGTGCTCGACGGCGGCCCGACGATGAACCCGTCAACGATGCAGATCCTCGCCGGCATCCACGAGGTGCCGGCCGAGGAGGTCGTCGTGCTGCCCAACAGCGCCAACGTGCGGATGGCGGCCGAGCGGGCCGCCGAGCTCTCCGAGAAGGAGGTCCGCGTCGTGCCGTCGCGCTCGCAGCAGGCGGGGCTGGCGGCCGCGGTGGCGCTGAACGTCGACCGCTCGGCCGAGGAGAACGCCGCGCTCATGGGCGACGCGCTGAGTGGGGCGAGCCGCGGTCCACGCTCGAGGCCGTCCTGGTCCGGCTCGGCGACGGCGCGGAGCTGCTGACCTGCATCAGCGGCGACGGCGCGCCGCTGGAGGACGGCGACGTCGAGGCGCTCGTGCCGGCGGGCGTCGAGCTCGAGTACGAGGTCGGCGGCCAGCCCTCCTGGTGGTGGCTGCTGGCGGCCGAGTGACCGGTCCGACCGCCTTCGCGGACCCTCAGCCGCTCACGGCCGGCGACCTGCTCGACGCGCCCGTGCGCTGGCCGCGTCCCTCGCGGCTGGAGCGCGCGCTGAAGGTGCGCCCGCACACCGCCGCCGAGGCCGCCGAGGCGCTGGGCCTGGACACCGTCGGCGACCTGCTCCTGCACCTGCCGCGCGCGTCGGGCGAGGCGCGCACGATCGGCACGCTCGTCCTGGAGGAGACCGCGACCGTGCTCTGCGAGGTGCGGTCGATCACGAAACGGCCGGTGCGCCGGCGCGGGATGAAGCCGCTGGTCGAGGCGACGGTCTCGGACGCGACGGGCGTCATGAAGGCCACGTTCTTCAACCAGCCGTGGCTGGCCGACCAGTACAAGCCGGGCACGCTGCTGGTGCTCAGCGGCAAGTACCAGGGGCGCAACCGCTTCCGGGTCAACGCCCACGCCAAGACCGACGCGGTCGTCGCGGTCGGCGACGAGGCCGCCCAGTACCCGGCGACCAAGGGCATCACCTCGACCCAGATCCTCGCCCTGGTGCGCGAGCACCGCGACGCGATCGCCGACGTGACCGAGCCGCTGCCCGCCTGGCTGCGCGTGGCCGAGCGGCTGCCCGACAAGGCCGCCGCGCTGCAGGCCGCCCACTTCGGCGAGCGCGAGGCGGGCCGGCGGCGGCTGGCCTTCGACGAGCTGCTGCTCGACCAGGTCGTCCAGCTGCGCCTGCGCGACGAGCGCCGCGGCGACCTGCGGGCCGCGCCGCTGGCCGGTCCCGGCACGGTCAGCGAGCGCTGGCGCGCGGAGCTGCTGCCGTTCACGCCGACCGGCGACCAGGACAAGGCGATGGCGGTCGTCGACGAGGACCTCGCCCGCGAGCGGCCGATGCAGCGGCTGCTGATGGGGGAGGTCGGCTCGGGCAAGACGGTGGTCGCGCTGCACACGATGCTGCGCGCGGTCGACCACGGGATGCAGGCCGCGCTGATGGCGCCGACCGAGACGCTGGCCGAGCAGCACTTCGCCACGCTCGAGAAGCTCATGCCGGGCTCGCTGATCCCGGCCGCGCTGCTCACCGGCTCCACGCCGCAGGCGCGGCGGCGCACCATCCTCGCCCGCCTGGCCTCCGGCGAGCTGCCGCTGATCGTCGGGACCCACGCGCTGATCGAGGACCCGGTGGTCTTCCAGGCGCTCGCCGTCGCGGTGGTCGACGAGCAGCACCGCTTCGGCGTGCGCCAGCGGGCCGCGCTGGACGCCAAGGCGCCCACCGGGCTCGTGCCCCACGTCCTGCACCTGACGGCGACCCCGATCCCCCGGACGCTGCGGCTGGCCTCCTTCGGCGCGCTGGACGTCACGGCGCTGCGCGAGCTGCCGCGCGGCCGGCAGCCCATCGAGACGCACGTCTGCTCGACCGAGGCCGAGCGTGCGCGGGCCTACGAGCGCATCCGCGAGGAGCTGCGCGCCGGCCGCCAGGCCTACGTCGTGTGCCCGCTGGTGTCCGAGAGCGAGGCGCTGCAGGCGCGCGCGGCCACCGACGAGTACGAGCGGCTGCGCACCGGCGAGCTGGCGGAGTTCGACGTCGTGCTGCTGCACGGGCAGCTGAAGTCCGCCGACAAGGCCGCGGCGATGGAGCGCTTATCCTCCGGCGTGGCCGACGTGCTGGTCGCCACGACGGTCATCGAGGTCGGCATCGACGTGCCGAACGCCACCGTGATGCTCATCGAGGACGCCGAGCGCTACGGCATCTCGCAGCTGCACCAGCTCCGCGGCCGCGTCGGCCGCGGCGAGCACGCCTCGCTGTGCCTGCTGTTCGGGCCGAAGGAGAGCGCGCGGCTCAAGGCGCTGGCCGCCCACCGCGACGGCTTCAAGCTCGCCGAGATCGACCTCGAGCTGCGCGGCGAGGGGGAGCTGACGGGCACGCGCCAGTCCGGCCTGGCGCGATACCGGTTCGCGCGCCTGCCCGACGACGCCGACGTGCTGGAGGCCGCGCACCGCCGCGCCGCGGCGCTGCTGCACGACGACCCCGAGCTCGGCGGGCCCGAGCTCGCGCTGCTGCGCGACGAGCTCGCCGAGCGGGAAGCGGAGCCGGTGGCCGCGTGACGGGCGCCGCACGCCGGCCGCGGCACCCCGCGGGCGGCCGGCCGTGAGGGTCGTCGCCGGCGCGCTGCGCGGCCGCCGGTTCGCCGCGCCGCCGGGCACGGACACGCGCCCCACGTCCGACCGCGTGCGCGAGGCGCTGTTCTCCGCGCTGGGCAGCGTCGAGGGCGACGCCGTGCTCGACCTGTTCGCCGGCTCGGGCGCCCTGGCGATCGAGGCGCTGTCGCGCGGCGCGGCCCGCGCGACGCTCGTCGAGCGCGACCGGCGCGCCGCCGCCGTGATCCGCTCGAACCTGGTGCAGCTGGGGCTCGAGGAGGCCGGCGCGCTGCACGTCCGCGATGCCCTGAAGGCCCTGCAGGACGCATCCTCGGCGGGCGACGCATACGATCTGGTCCTCATCGACCCCCCGTACCGGCTCGCGGCCGGGCTGGGGCCGCCGCTCTCCGACGCCCTGCCCCCGGTCCTCGCGCCCGGCGCACGGGTGGTCACCGAGAGCGACCGGCGCCACCCGCTCGAGCTCGCGGGACTCCAGCTCGCGTTCGAGCGCCGCTACGGGGACACGCTGATCCGCATCCACCACGCATGACGCCCGACAAGCGCATCGCCGTCTGCCCCGGCTCCTACGACCCGATCACCAACGGGCACCTCGACGTGATCGGCCGCGCCGCCGAGCTCTTCCACGAGGTCGTCGTGGCCGTCGTGAACGTGTCGGTCCGCAAGAACAAGGCGCTCTTCGACATCGAGGAGCGGCTGTCGTTCATCGAGGAGGCGACGGCCCACCTGCCCAACGTGCGGGCGGAGCCGTTCAGCATCCTCGTGGTCGACTTCGCCCGCCAGCTGGGCGCCAACTCGATCGTCAAGGGCCTGCGCGCGATCTCGGACTTCGAGTACGAGTTCGAGATGCACCAGCTCAACCGCATGCAGGCCCCGGATGTGGACACCCTCTACCTCATGGCCAGCCCGCAGTACAGTTTCCTGAGCTCTTCCGGAGTCAAGGAGCTGGCCACCTTCGGCGGCGACATCACCAGCTTGGTTCCCGAGCGGGTGGCGCGACGCTTGAAGGAAGAGCTCGCCCGATAACGAAAGCCTGCATGCCATGGACGTCCTGGTCCTCATCGACAAGCTCGACGATCTGGTGCACAACGCCAAGCGCGTGCCCCTGACCGACGAGGTGCGCGTCGACAAGGAGGAGATCTACGACATCCTCGACCAGATGCGCGCGACGATCCCCGAGGAGATCAAGCAGGCGCGCTGGATCGTGAAGGAGCGTCAGGAGATGCTCGCCGAGGCCAAGCGCGAGGCCGAGCGCATCGTCAAGGACGCCCGCGAGAAGCAGAACGAGCTCGTCGGCGAGCAGGAGGTCACCCGGCAGGCCGAGCGCGCCGCCGAGGAGATCATCGAGGACGCGCGGGCCCGCGAGCGGGAGATCCGCCTGGGCGCCGAGGACTACGCCGACGAGATCCTCAACACGCTCGAGGTCAACCTCTCGAAGTTCATCGCGGCGGTCCGCCGCGGCCGCGAGCGGCTGCAGGGCAAGGAAGAGGAAGTCGGCACCGAGGCCGCGTAGCGGCCGCCGGGCCCGGGCACCTTCGCCACCGTGCCCACCTCCGTCGAGGTCCTCGACACCGACATCACGACCCTCGAGGTCGACGCGATCGCCAACGCCGCCAACGCGCAGCTGCTGCACGGCGGCGGGGTGGCGGGCGCGATCGCCCGCGCCGCCGGCGAGCGGCTGCAGGAGGAGTCGCGCCGCCGCGCGCCGATCGAGCTCGGCGACGCGGTGGAGACGACCGCCGGCGACCTGCCCTCGCGCTGGGTGATCCACGCCGCGACGATGACCCGTCCCGGCGGCACCACGTCCGCCGACGTCGTGCGCCGCTGCACCAGCGCCGTGCTGTGGAAGGCCGACGAGCTCGGCGCCCGCTCGCTGGCGCTCGTGGCCTTCGGCACGGGCGTCGGGGGCTTCCCGCTCGGCGAGGCGGCCGCGATCGAGGTCGAGGAGGTCCGCGCGCACGTCGACGGCGGCACCCGCCTGGAGCGCATCGTCTTCGCGGTGCGCGGGGAGGAGGCGCGCGCGGCGTTCGAGCGCGCGCTGCGCGACGCCGGCCTGGCGCCATGACGGTCGCCCGGCGGCTCACGGTCCACGGGCAGGTCCAGGGCGTCAACTTCCGGGCCTGGGTCCGCAGCCGCGCCGGCCAGCGCGGCGTGTGCGGCTACGCGAGCAACGAGCCCGACGGCTCGGTCGAGGTCTGGCTCGAGGGCCCGCGCGACGCGGTCGCGGCGGTCGAGCGCGCGGTCCGCGCCGGCCCCCCGCACGCGGCGGTCGACGGCGTCGACGCCGAGGACGCCGAGCCGCGCGGCATGACGGGCTTCGAGCGCCGCTAGCCGGGCGGCGGCCCCTGGGGCCCGAGCACGCGGATCACCGAGTCCGCGACGCAGGCCGGGCGCGCCTCGCCCTCGACCTCCACCGTGAAGCGCTGCACGACGCGCGTCCAGCCCTCGCCGGCCGGCTCGGCGCTCACGAGCTCCATCGTCGCCCGCACGCGGCGGCCGACCCGCACCGGCGCGGGGAAGCGCACGCGGTCGTAGCCGAGGTTGAGCCCGATCACGCCGAGGTCGCCCAGCAGCTCGTCGCGGAAGCCGTCGACCATCGCGAGCGTCAGCGTGCCGTGGGCGATCGTCTGGCCGAACGGGCTCTCGCGCCGGGCGCGCTCGACGTCGACGTGGATCCACTGGTGGTCGCCCGCCAGCCGGGCGAAGGTGTCGACGTCCTCCTTGGTGACCGTCCGCCAGGCGGTCGGCCCCAGCACGTCGCCGACGGCGGGCAGCGCCACGGCGGCTAGAGCAGCGAGCCCTGGTCCGGGTCGGCCGGCGGGCG
>JACRMD010000233.1 GCA_016215085.1 Solirubrobacterales bacterium
CGGCTCGCGCAGGCCGGCGTCCATCAGCCGCGCGAGCGTCGTCGGCACGAGCGAGACGATCGTCGGCCCGTCGGGGCGGCGCAGCTCGGCGAGCACGCGCTCGGTGTCGAAGCGCTCGTGGACGATGGCGGTCGTCCCGTAGATCGCGCTGCGCAGCAGGATCGACAGGCCGCCGACGTGGCTGAGCGGCAGCGTGCACAGCCAGCGCTCCTCCTGATCCAGGCCCAGCGCGACCGCCGAGCCCAGCGCGCTCCACAGCCAGTTGCCGTAGGTGAGGTGGACGGGCTTGGGCGCGCTCGTCGTCCCCGACGTGTGGACGAGGATCGCGGGCGCGTCGAGGTCGTGGCGCTCCTGGACCGCGCCGGCCTCGTGCTCGCCCCAACGCACGTCGGTGGCCGGCCACTCGGCCTCGGTCAGCCGCAGGTCCAGCGGGACGGCCAGCGCGCCGCCGAGCAGGCAGGCGTGCAGCGCGACGGCGAACTCCTCGCCCGGCGGCAGCGCGATCCCGACCCGGGCGCCGGCCGGCGGCACCCGGCCGCTCGCGCGCTCCAGCAGCTCCGCGTAGGTCATGGCGTTGACGGCCGGCCGGCCAGGATGGCGGGCCGCGGCGCGGGGCAGCCAGGCGTCGACGAACACGGGTCGGAAAGTAGCCTGCGGGCCATGGCCGTCGACTGGACCCCCGGAGGGGGCGAGTACACCGACATCCGCTATGAGCTCAGCGGCGATGGGATCGCGAAGATCACCATCGACCGGCCCGAGGTCCGCAACGCCTTCCGGCCGCAGACGATCATCGAGATCTCCGAGGCGATGGACCGCGCCCGGGAGGACACCGACGTCGGCGTCATCATCCTCTGCGGCGAGGGCCCGCACGCCTTCTGCTCGGGCGGCGACCAGAACGTCCGCGGCGACACGGGGTACATGCCCGAGGGCGCCAAGGTCGGGCGCTTCCACGTCACCGACCTGCAGGTCCAGATGCGCCGGCTGCCCAAGCCGGTCGTGGCGATGGTCGCCGGGTTCTGCGTCGGCGGCGGCCACGTGCTGCACCTCATCTGCGACCTGACCATCGCCGCCGACAACGCGATCTTCGGCCAGACGGGCCCGCGCGTCGGCTCGTGGGACGGGGGCTTCGGCGCCAGCGTGCTGCGCGACCTCGTCGGCACGAAGAAGGCCAAGGAGTTCTGGCTGCTCTGCCGCCAGTACGACGCGCGGCAGGCGCTGGAGATGGGGCTCGTCAACACCGTCGTGCCGCTGGAGCGCCTCGAGGAGGAGACCGTCCAGTGGTGCCGCGAGATGCTCGCCCTCTCCCCCTTCGCCCTGCGGCTGGTCAAGTCGAGCTTCAACGCCAACGAGGACGGCTACGCGGGCATCCAGCAGCTGGCCCACGACACCAACCTGCTGTTCTACGCCAGCGACGAGGCCAAGGAAGGGCGCGAGGCCTACAAGGAGAAGCGCCGCCCTGACTTCTCGCAGTTCCCGCGGCGACCCTAGATGCGCCTCTGGCTCATGGCCGCGCGCCCGCGGACGCTCCCCGCGGGCATCGCCCCGGTGCTCGTCGGCACCGCGCTGGCGATCACCGAGGGCACGTTCCGCGCGGGCGCGTTCGTCGCCGCGCTGCTGGGCGCGATCTTCATCCAGGTCGGCGCCAACCTCTCCAACGACTACTCCGACGCGCGCCGCGGCGCCGACACCGAGGACCGGCTCGGGCCGGTGCGCGTGACCGCCGGCGGTCTCGTGCCGCCCAGGCAGGTGCTCGTCGCGACGTACGTGTCGTTCGGCATCGCCGTGCTGTGCGGCGTGTACCTGATCATCGTCGCCGGCTGGGTGATCCTGGCCATCGGCGCCGCGTCGATCCTGGCCGGCGTCCTCTACACCGGCGGCCCGCGGCCGTACGGCTACGAGGGCCTCGGCGACCTGTTCGTGTTCCTGTTCTTCGGGCTGGTCGCGGTGACCGGCTCGTACTACGCGCAGGTCGAGCGGCTGGAGTGGGAGGCCTTCGCGCTGGCCGTCCCCGTCGGCCTGCTGGCCGCCGCGATCCTCGACGTCAACAACATCCGCGACGCGCCGACCGACGCCCGGGTCGGCAAGCGCACGGCCGAGGTGCTCGTCGCGTTCCTCGTGCCGCCGGTCGTCTGGCTGGCCGGCGGCTTCGACGCCTGGCTGCTGCTGCCGTGGCTGGCGCTGCCGCTGGCCGTGCGCCTGATCCGGACCGTCCGCACGCACGACGACGGCCCGACGCTCAACGCCGCGCTGGCGCAGACCGGGATGCTGCAGCTCGTCTTCTGCCTGCTGCTCTCGGCCGGCCTGCTGGCGAGCTAGGCGACGAGGTGCACGGCGGGGCGCGCGTCGGCGGCCGCCGCCTCCTCGGCGCGGGCCAGCGCCAGCGACAGGAACGCCTTGGCGGCCGGCGGCTGCCGGCGGGCGGCGCGCCACACCAGCGCGACCGGCCACGTCAGCACCTGCGGGCCGACCGGGCGCACGACGATCTCGGGCCCGGGCTCGTCGGCGATGCTGCGCGGCAGCACGGCGCACCCGAGCCCCTTGGCGACCAGCGCGCGGACCGCGCCCATCTCCGTCGTGACGAACGCGTTGGTCGGCGCGAGCCCCTTGGCGGCCATCGCCTGCTCGAGGCGCCGGCGTAGCGCGGAGTTCGCGCGGTAGGCGACGAGGTCCACCCCGGCCAGTTGCTCGAGCGTGATCTCGGCCTGGCTCGCCAGCGGGTGGCCGACGGGCAGCGCGACGACGAACTCCTCCTCCCAGATGAGGCTCGCGGCGAAGTCCTCGCCCAGGCCGTCGGGGTCGACCGCGGTGAAGGCGGCGTCGATCTCGTCGGCGCGCAGCATCGCCAGCAGCTCGTCCTGGGTGTCCTCGAGCATGTGGATCTTCACGCCGGGGTGGCGCTCGTGGAAGTCCGCGAGGACGTCGGCCAGGTCGTACATGCCGGTCGGGTACATGCCGCCCAGCTTCAGGTCGCCGCGCAGCAGCCCGCTGAGCTCCTCGAGCTCGTTGTGCAGGCCCTCGACCTCGGACAGCACACGGTGCGCGTAGTCCAGGACCAGGCGGCCCTCGGCGGTCAGCTCGACGCTGCGGCTCGTGCGCCGGAAGACCTGGCAGCCCAGCTCGGCCTCGAGCCGGCGGATCTGCTGCGAGATCGCGGACTGCGCCAGGTGGAGCTCGTCCGCGGCCCGGGTGAAGGAGCCGTGGCGTGCCACGGCGGCGATCGTGCGCAGGTGTCGGAGCTCCATGCGGAAGATCCTCCCGCGCCGGGGCCAGAAGTCCAAGTCACGTTCGCGACGGCATCCATCAGCGTTGATGATGGGTCCCGCCCACCCCGCCCGCCCATCCGTGCTGGGATGCCCGGCGTGGAGCTGCGCGTCGAGCCCGTCACCCTGCCCCTCGCGCAGCCGCTGCGCACCGCGTACGGCGACGTGCGCGTGCGCGAGCTGCTGCTCGTCGAACTCGCCGTCGACGACGGCGTGGTGGGCCGCGGCGA
>JACRMD010000046.1 GCA_016215085.1 Solirubrobacterales bacterium
GGAGCGCAGCGGAGGCGTCTGGCGGCCGAGCCCCGGCTCGGTCTACCCGGCGCTCCAGCAGCTCGAGGACGAGGGCCTGGTCCGCAACGTCGAGCACGAGGGCGGCAAGCGCTTCGAGCTCACCGACGCGGGCCGCGCGCACGTCGAGGAGCGCGGGGACGCCCTGGGCGTCCCGTGGGAGCAGGTCGCCGAGGGCGTGCCGAGCGAGCTCCACGAGCTCCGCACGGCCGCCCGGGCGCTCGGCGTCGCCTCGATGCAGGTCGCCCAGACCGGCACGAAGGCCCAGCTCGACGCCGCCAAGAAGGTCCTGGAGGACGCGCGCCGCGCGCTCTACCGGATCCTCGCGGGCGACGACGAGGGCGCGGAGTAGGCCGCCGCGCGCGGGGCCGGGCCGCGTGCCCGGCCCCGCCGCGCCTACGACGGTCGCGCGGGCGCGCCGAGCAGCGCCTCCGCCTCGTCCAGCCATGCCAGCTGCGCCTCGAGCAGGCGCTGCGCGTAGCGCGCGTTGAGCTCGAGCAGCGGCGCCCGCGCCGGGAGGCGGTCGGCCGCCTCGGCCTGGCCGCCTACGTGCGCGAGCGCCTCCTCGAGCTCCGGCCGCATCGCGCGCAGCCCCTCGAGCACCGCGGCCGGCGCGACGAGGTCGGCGGCGAGCAGCCGGACGATCGACTCGTGCTGCATCCGCGGCAGCGCCGCCGGCGTGCGGACCCACGACGCCAGCGCCTCGCGGCCCGCGTCGGTGAGCGCGTAGTGCGTGCGCTCGCGCGTGCGCCCCGGCTGCTTCTCGGCGGTCAGCAGCCCGGCCTCGAGCAGCCGCTTGGGCTCGGCGTACCACTGGCTGGGCGCGGCCGACCAGTACACGCGGCCGATCTCGGCCATGCGCCGCAGGTCGTGCGGGCCCGCGCCGCCGCGCCCGACGAGCACGAGGATCACGTAGGAGAACGGGGTGAGCTTCATCGCCGTTGACAAGACTCCGAATCGGACTTATGGTCTGCGCCATGCAAACCTCTGTTTCGGAGTCTACGTTTCTCGACTGCCGGGCGCGCATCCACGCCCGCGGCGACGAGCTCGGCCTCGTGGAGATGCTCGGCGTGCCGGCCGGCTCGATGCCCCCGCTGCACGTGCACCGCGACCACGACGAGGGCTTCTACGTCCTGGCCGGCGAGGTCACGCTCATCACCCCGGACGACGAGGTCACCCTCGGCCCCGGCGACTTCTTCCTCGCGCCGCGCGGCGTGCCGCACACCTACCGCGTGGGCGACGAGCCCGCGCACTGGCTGTGCACGAGCACGCCGGGCCGCTTCGCCGACTTCGTCGCCGCGGTGGCCGCGCTGCCCGAGCAGACGCCCGACGCCGTCGGCCCCGTCGCGGCGGCCAACGGCATCGACCTGCTCGGCCCGCCCGGCGCGCTGCCGAGCTAGCCGGCGCCCGTCTCGATCAGCTCGACCCGGTAGCTGAGTACTGCCTGGCGCGAAGCACCAGGACTGTTGCCGTCGCGGCTGCAAGCGGTGAGAGTCCTCAGCCGTCGTTCGGCGGAGCAGTCGGCCGAACGACCCACTCGGCGTGCCTCTTAAAGCGCTTGCGTCTCCTCGAGCCCTTCTTGCCGCGGACGTCGCCATGGGCCCGCTCGTCAGGGGTCGGGGTACGTCGTATTTCTTGCTCTTCCTCGTCTCTGACGAACGACGTCCTCAGGACCGCCACTCCGAGCCGGTCCTCTGCCTCCCAGGCGACAGTGGAGGGCAGGTCCTCTGGGACGCGGCCGAGAGCAGCCAACGTGTCGGAGAGGATTACGGACATATCGTCCGGATGCTCCCCTTCGTGCAGTACCGACGCGTTGTCGAAGGCGCCACTCTGGAACTCCCACTGTCCGTCGACGACGGTGCACCACGACGTCGGGATGAGGCGATAGAGAAGCACCTCGTCCCCGACAGGGGCGTCGTCCGCGGGAAGTTCAGGCGAGGACGGCTGGCTGCTCACGGCCAGTCGTTGACAGCCGGTCCGCGACCAGCCCGAACAGCGAGTACGCCGAGTGGAGCGGTTCTTCCCACTCGTTCTCGCCTACCGTGAGGTAGACAACCTGCTCGTCGCGCGCACGGTCGAAAATGGCCTCGACCTCAACGTCGCCCTGGCGCCAGTTGATTTGCAGACCGCCGGACGCCAGCAGGCCCACCCACGGCTGAACTGTGTCGGGCTGCATGACGCGCAAGAGGAAGTCCACGGCGTCGCGTAGATCGTCAAGGTTCAATGGCTGGTGCCCGCGCGGGTCGGCGCTCGCACCTACGATCAGCTGGTTCAAGCGTTCGACGAACGGCCGCACCCAAGCCGGAAGGTCGGGCGAAGTCACGGTGAGGCCAGCGTGCCGAAGCTGAAAGCGGTCCGGCAGCGACCACCTAACGCTTGCGGTCTGGTCCACGGCGAAGGCGTTCACTTGTCCTTCATCCCCCAGATCTTGTGCATGGCGGACGTCGTGACGTCCGTGAATCCCAACACGATCCACTTGTGCGCCACGTCAAGGGCATCCCATGCATTCGAGACACTACCCCCGGCGGGCTTCACCCTTGCGGTCATGGTGACGACATAGATCGGCACGTTACCCCGTGGCCTCAAACCAGGTCCAGCCTGGAGGTGTAGACGGCCCACGGGCGGACCTTCTGGCGCGCCCGGAAGCTCCTCGGCGGGAATCCGCCACCGGACCTGTAGTTGTGCGTCCTCCGCGTCAGGCAAGAACGCATTGCGGGGTCGTCCGCGGACGCGGTTAATGATCTTCGCGAGGTCGGGATGTTGCCGGGCGTCCTCGCTGCCTGGCAGCTGGATTGGGTTGACATACGACGCCTCGCACATGTTGATGGCCGGGAGTGGCCTGTCGAGTTCCGACAGGACGATCTCGAGGACCGATAGGAGTTCCTCGAGCCGCGTGCGGATGCGGTCGTAGCGCGGGTAGTCGCCCTTGTCTTCGCTGACGTCGCGCCAGTTCACGCTCATGCGATCCGGCTGGAGCTGAACGATCTGCTCGCCGTCAGGACTGAGGAACCAAGTACGCGGCACCAATGGCGCGTTATCGAACCTGATCTCGAAGCCGGGCGCTGGAGGCATCAGGTCGAATGTCTCCTCCATCGGCGGCAGGAGCGGCTGGGCCTGGCGACCGGGAAGCTGCTTGCGGACGCGCGCGCCGAACAGCCCTAGGGCGTCGAGGTCAATGACCGGTTGTGCGAACTGCACGGTCAGCGCAACCTCGTTCACGGGGGGCCTGTCGAAAGAGACGAGGTCGTACTTCGAGGTATGACTGGCTTGCCGAGGCAACGGAGCCGCGAGTCTACGGAACGGCGACTTGACCGATGGACCAGTGTTCGCCGCCGGCCAGGCGCATCCTACGCGCCTGTCTCGATCAGCTCGACCCGGTAGCCGTCCGGGTCGCGCACGAAGCAGATCCGGTTGCCGCCCTCGCGCACGGTGTAGGGCGGCTTCTCGGGCTCGATGCCCTTCTCGGCCAGCGCCGGCAGGACCGTGTCGAGCGAGTCCACCGTGATGGCGATGTGGTTGTAGCCCGTGCCGAGCTCGTAGCCGTCGACGCCGAAGTTGTAGGTGAGCTCGAGCCGCGCGCCGTCGTCCGGGTAGCCCATGAAGACGTTGATGGCCTCGTCGCGGATCGGCATCCGGCGCATCTCCTGCATCCCGAGCGCCTCGTAGAAGGCGACCGAGCGGTCGATGTCGCCGATGCGGTAGCAGGTGTGGATGAGCGCGGGCATGGGCGGAGGGTAGCCTCCGGCCCATGATCCTCGAGCGGGCGATGAACGACCGGTTCCTGTCGAACACCTACCTGGTGGCGGGGGAGCCCGGCGGCGAGGCGTTCTTCGTCGACGCGGGCGGGCCGATCGAGCCGCTGGTCGACGCCGCGCGCCGGCACGACCTGACGCCGACGCACGTCCTGCTCACCCACCACCACCACGACCACGTCTCCGAGATCGCGGCGCTGCGCGAGCACTGGGACGGGCTCGAGGTCCTCATCCACCCGCTCGAGCGCGACCAGGTCAGCGGGGCGACCGACGTGATGGAGGGCGACCAGACGCTGCAGGTCGCCGGCCTCGAGGTGCGCACGATCCACACGCCCGGCCACACCGCCGGCATGCTCGCGCTGGTCGTCGAGGGCAACTGCTTCACGGGCGACACGCTGTTCAAGAACTCGGTCGGCGGCGTCCGCGCGCCGGGCAGCACCTCGTACGCGGACCTCAAGTCCTCCATCATGGACAAGCTCATGAAGCTGCCGCCCGAGACGATCCTGCGCCCCGGCCACACCGACCCGACGACGGTCGGCGAGGAGTGGGAGAGCAACCGCTTCATCCGGATGTGGCGCGGGCTCGACGAGGAGGGCACCGGGCAGTGCACCGCCTTCGGCGAGCCGGCCACCCTCGTCCTGCTCGGCGACGACTACGACGGCGGCCACAAGGCCTGGGTCCGCTGGCCCGACGGGCGCGACGACATCGTCCCGGGCTCGCAGGTCCAGCGCGCCTAGCGCGATGGCCCAGGACCGCATCCCCACCTCTCGCTGGGCCCGCGCCGCGAAGGTGGGCCGGCTGGCGGCGACCCAGGGCGCCAAGCAGACCGCCACGCGCATGGCCAACGTCACGCGCTCCGACGAGGCGGCCGACGCGGCGCTCGCGCGCCGGCAGGTCGAGACCGCCGAGCAGATCGTCGCCGCGCTGGGGACGATGAAGGGCGCGGCGATGAAGCTCGGGCAGGTCATGAGCTTCCTGGACGTCGGCCTCGTGCCCGAGGAGTACCGGGAGGAGTTCCAGGCCAAGCTCGCCCAGCTGCGCGACGCCGCGCCGAAGGTCTCCTTCAAGGACATGAAGAAGGTCCTGGAGTCCGAGTACGGCGAGAAGCTCGACCGCGTCTTCGCCAGCTTCGACCCGGTGCCGGTCGCGGCCGCCTCGATCGGGCAGGTCTACAAGGCGCACCTCGACGACGGGCGCTGCGTCGCGGTCAAGGTGCAGTACCCGGGCGTCGACGCCGCGGTCCGCGCCGACCTGCAGAACCTCGGGATGATCCTGCGGCTGATGAAGCGCATCGCGCCCGGCCTGGACCCGCAGGAGCTCGGCGCCGAGATCCGCGGGCGCGTCGAGGAGGAGCTCGACTACGAGCTCGAGGCCCAGAACCAGCGCACGCTGGCGCGGATCTTCCGCGGCCACCCGTTCATCGTCGTGCCCGACGTGCTGACCGACCTCAGCCACCAGCGCGTCGTCGTGACCGAGTACGTGCAGGGCACGCGGTTCGAGGAGTTCAAGACGCTCGACGACGCCGCGCGCGACCGCCTGGGCGAGATCATCTTCCGCTTCTACTTCGGGTGCATGTACCGCCACCACCAGTTCAGCGGCGACCCGCACCCGGGCAACTGCCTGCTGCTCGAGGACGGGCGGATGGCGTTCCTGGACTTCGGCCTGTTCAAGCGGATCCCGCGCCAGGTCGCCGAGTACGAGCTGCAGACCCAGCGCTTCGGCGTCGAGGGCCGCGGCCGCGAGCTCATCGAGCACCTGCACCGCGGCGGCTGGATCGGCGACCCGAAGTTCTACGACGAGGCCGAATGCGCCACGAGACGCTGCCGGCCGAGCACCTCTTCGGCCGCCGGCTGGAGATGCTCACGCTGGCGGTGCTCGGACAGCTGCGCGTGAAGGGCAACTGGCACCGGATCGCGCGCGAGTGGCTCTACGGCGACGAGCCGGTCACCGAGCTCGGCCGCCAGGAGGCCGAGTACCTGGCCACGCGGCGCTGAGGACGCGGTGCAGCGCCGCGCCGCCATCCTGCGCCTGGTCACGCTGGCCGCGTTCGTCGGCGCCGCGGTGGCGCTCATCGCGCTGTCGGGCTCGCTGTCGGCCGACAAGGTGCGCGACCGGGTCGACGGCTTCGGCGCCGCCGGGCCGCTGGTCTTCATCGCGGTCTCGTCGCTGCTGACCGTCGCCTGCTTCCCCGGGCCGCTGCTGGCCGGCGCCAGCGGGCTGCTGTTCGGCACCGCGCTCGGCACCCCGGTGTCGATCGTCTCCGCCACGCTCGGCGCGACGCTGGCGTTCTGCGTGGCGCGCTTCTGGGCGCACGACGCCGTCGAGCATTTGCAGGGGCCCCGGCTGCGCGCGCTGCGCGCGTGGGTCGGGCGGCGCGGGTTCCTCAGCGTGCTCTACGCGCGGATCGCGCCCGGCGTGCCGTACACCCTGGTCAACTACGCGGCCGGGCTGTCGCCGGTGAGGCTCGGCGCCTTCGCCGCCGCGACGGCGATCGGCAGCGCGCCGCGCGCGTTCGCCTACACCGCGCTGGGCGGCAGCTTCGGCGACTTCGGGTCGCCCGAGACGGTGATCGCCATCGCCGTCCTGGTCGTGATGGGACTGACCGGGCTCGTGCTCGCCCGGCGCGACCTCAGGGCCGCCGGATCCGCTCGCAGTTCCTGAGTCGGTCCGAGCGGTCGGCGAGCACGGTGTCGCGGCCCGGCCCGCAGTCGACCCGGTCGCTGCCGTTGTACACGACGTTGATCGAGTCGTTGCCCGGCCCGCCGTCGACGCGGTCGTTCCCGAAGCCCCCGTTGAGCCTGTCGGCGCCGCTGCCGCCCTGGATCGTGTCGGTGCCGCGGCCGCCCTCGATCTCGTCGTTCCCCGGCCCGCCGACGAGCAGGTCGTCGCCGAAGCGGCCGAAGATGCGGTCGTTCCCGGCGCCGCCGAAGAGGCGGTCGCTGCCGCCGGCGCCCTCGACGTCGTCGTTGCCGCCCTCGCCGCGGCAGGTGTCGGCGCCGTTGGTGCCGAGCACGGTCTCGGGCGCGCCGGTCCCGCCGGCGGAGCACGGCCGCGAGGCGATGTCGGCCTCCTCGCGGATGCGCTCGCACCCGGTCGACCGGGCGCGGTCGCTGCGGAGGTTGACGTAGAGCGTGTCGTAGCCGGGGCCGCAGTCGACGGCGTCCTTGCCCGGGCCGCCCCAGATGGTGTCGTTGCCGGGGCCGCCGCTGATGCGGTCGTTGCCGCGGGCACCCTTGATGGTGTCGTCGACGCGGCCGCCGGCGAGGCGGTCGTCGCCGAAGCGCGACTCCACGAGCAGGTCGTCGCCCGCGCCGCCGACCAGGTGGTCGTCACCGTCGCTGCCGTCCAGGCGGTCCGCGCCGGCGCCGCCCAGCAGCGTGTCGTTGCCCGTGCCGCCGACGAGGCGGTCGGCGCCGCCGAGGCCGGCCAGGCGGTCGTTGCCGCCGCCGCCGTACATCTTGTCGGCGCGCACGGTCCCGGTCAGCCGCTCGGCGCCGTGCGAGCCGCGCCTGGTCACGGCCGGCGCCGCGGCGGGGAGGGCGAGCAAAAGCAGCAGGAGGAGGGCGGTCGGTCGACGCACCCTTCCTGTCTCGGCGGCCGCGGCCGCCGGGTTGAGTACGGGGCCTGACCTACCGCGAGCGGCCGCCGCGCGGCGGGCGCCGGCCCGGCTCGGCCAGGACCTGCACCTGGAAGAGGCTCGTGCTGCCCGGCCGGCCGCTGGGGAGGCCGGCGGTGATGCCGACGCGCTGGCCCGGCGTGCACCAGCCGAGCTCGACCACGCGGTCCGCGGCGTCGGCGATGAGGTCCTCGGTGATCTCGTGCCGCTGCATGGACGCGGCGCGCACGCCCCACATCAGGCCGCAGCGGCGCACGGTCTCGCGGCCGGGGGACAGGGCGTAGATC
>JACRMD010000047.1 GCA_016215085.1 Solirubrobacterales bacterium
GCGAGCTGCTCGCCGAGCGCCGCCACGACCCGGCGGAGGGCGAGCGCCCCGGCCACCAGCCGCAGCTCCTGGCGCTGTGCGCGCAGGCGCTCGAGGAGGCCGGGGTCACGTGGGGCGACGTCACCCGGATCGGCGCCGGCGTCGGCCCGGGCACGTTCACCGGCCTGCGGATCGGCGTGGCCACGGCGCGCGCGCTCGCGCAGGGCCTCGGCGCCGAGGTCGCCGCGGTCTCGACGCTCGAGGCGCTGGCGCGCGGCGCGGGGGAGGGCCGCGTGGCCGCGGTGCTCGACGCCCGCCGCGGCGAGGCGTTCGTCGCGGTGTGGGACGGCGACCGCCGCGAGCTCGGCCCCGAGGTCTGGAGGCCCGAGGCGCTCGCGCGCCTGTGCGGCGAGCCCCTCCGGGCCGTGGGGGACGGGGCGGTACGCTTCAGGGCGGTGCTGGAAGCGGCAGGCGCGACGGTGCCGGCGGACGACTCGGACCTCCACCGGGTCGGTGCGCGGGCGCTGTGCCGGCTGGCCGCGACGGCACCGGTGGTGGACCGCGACGCGCTCGTGCCCGAGTACGTCCGGGCCCCCGACGCCGTCCCACGCCGGTGACCCCCAGCCCGCCCCTCGACATCCGCCGCCTCACCTACGCGGACCTGCCCCAGGTCATCGCGATCGAGCGGCGCGCGTTCCCGACGCCGTGGTCGCTGGCCATGTTCGTGCTCGAGCTCTCCAAACCCTCGGGCGTCTGCCTGGCCGCCGCCCGCGGCTCGCGCATCGTCGGCTACTGCATCTGCTCGCGCTACGACACGGTCTGGCACGTGATGAACGTCGCCATCGACCCGGTCGTCCGCCGGCAGGGCATCGCCTCCGCGCTGCTGGCCGACCTCTTCACGCGCGTCAGCGAGGAGGACGCCCGCTTCACGCTCGAGGTCCGCGAGAGCAACGCCGGGGCGATCGCGCTGTACGAGGCCCACGGCTTCCGCGCCGCCGGGATCCGCCGCCGCTACTACCAGGACAACGGCGAGGACGCGCTCATCATGTGGCGCACGCCGGCGACCCTGCGCGGGTCGCTCGACGACGTGCCCAACGCCGTCGACCCGCTGCGGCGCGTCGTCTAGGACCCGGCCGTGATCCTCGCGATCGAGACGTCCTGCGACGACACGTGCGCGGCCGTCGTGACCCGCGGCGGCCACATCCGCTCCAACGTCATCTCCAGCCAGGGCGTCCACGACCGCTACGGCGGCGTGGTGCCCGAGGTCGCCAGCCGCCACCACCTCGAGCTGACCACCCGCGTCGTCGACGACGCGCTGGCCCGCGCCGAGGCGACCCTCGACGACGTCGACCTCGTCGCCGTCACCGCCGGCCCCGGCCTGGTCGGCGCGCTGCTGGTCGGCGTGGCGACGGCCAAGGGCATCGCCGCCTCCCGCGGCCTGCCGCTGGCGGCCGTCGACCACCTGCAGGGCCACGTCGCCGCCAACTTCCTGGAGCCCGAGCCGTTCGAGCCGCCGTTCCTGTGCCTGGTCGCCAGCGGCGGCCACACCTTCCTGGCGCGCGTCGAGGACCACGAGGGCTTCACCGTCCTGGGCAGCACCCTCGACGACGCCGCCGGCGAGGCCATCGACAAGGGCGCCCGCCTGCTCGGCCTGCCGTTCCCGGGCGGCCCGCACCTGGAGAAGCTGGCCGCCGGCGGCGACCCCGCGGCCTTCGCGTTCCCCGACGCCCGCAGGGTCGGCGGCCTGGACTTCTCGTTCGCGGGCCTGAAGACCGCGCTGCTGTACGCGACCCGCGACCTCGGCGAGCACGGGACTCACGCGCGCCGCGCCGACCTGGCGGCCTCCTACCAGCACGCCGTCGTCGAGCAGCTGGCCCGGCGCGTGGAGCGCGCGCTGGCCGAGACCGGCCTCGAGCGGCTGGCGATCGGCGGCGGGGTGGCCGCCAACGGGCCGCTGCGCGAGCGGCTCTCCGGCCTCGCGCGCGAGGTCAAGGTGCCGCCGCGCGCGCTGTGCACCGACAACGCCGCGATGATCGCCAGCGCCGCGCGCTACGCCGAGCCGGTCGCGTTCCCCGGCTACCTGGGGCTGGACGCCTACGCCACCAGCGCCCGTGGCGCCTAGGACGATCACGCTCTACGGCCGCCCCGGCTGCCACCTCTGCGACGACGCCCGCGCGCAGCTGGAGGCGCTGCGCGCCGAGCTGGGCTTCGCGCTGGAGGAGATCGACATCGAGGGCGACGACGACCTGCACGCCCGCTACCTCGAGCGCATCCCGGTCGTCGCGCTCGACGGCGAGGAGCTGTTCGACTTCTTCGTCGACGAGGCGGCGCTGCGGAACCGCCTCGGTAGAGTGGCTGGCGGATGAGCGTCGAGGACCTGACGAAGCCCACGGCGAGGGATCGCCCCAACGGCGCGGGCGCGGACGCGGCCGTGCCCGAGAAGCTCTCGCTGGGCGTGGCCGCCCGGCTGGCGCGCTACCTCGAGGTCCTCACCAAGGCGAAGAACGAGGGCAAGGAGACGATCTCCTCGCAGGAGCTGTC
The DNA here is from genome assembly GCA_016215085.1 of Solirubrobacterales bacterium. Lineage (GTDB taxonomy): Bacteria > Actinomycetota > Thermoleophilia > Solirubrobacterales > Solirubrobacteraceae > Baekduia. The sequence continues at coordinate 2,521 of JACRMD010000047.1, forward strand.
GTCGTTCACGCGCGTGAACTCCACGCAGATCCGGCGCGATCTCTCGGGCTTCGGCAAGTTCGGCAAGCGCGGCGTCGGCTACAACGTCGACGGGCTGGTCTCCCAGATCCGCAAGATCCTGCGGACCGCGGGCCAGCACAACATCGCGCTCTTCGGCGCCGGCCACCTCGGCCGGGCCATCGCCTCCTCGGACGTGTTCGCCGACCACGGCTTCCGCGTCACCGCGATCTTCGACGCCGACGCCAAGAAGGTCGGCTCCAAGATCGGCAGCCTCACCATCCGCGACGCGAAGGACCTGCGGCGCGTGGTCGAGGAGGAGGACATCGTCGTCGGCGTGCTGGCCGTCCCCGGCCACGCGGCGCAGGCGCTGGCCGACGAGCTCGTCGAGGCCGGCGTGAAGA
>JACRMD010000234.1 GCA_016215085.1 Solirubrobacterales bacterium
CGAGCGGCAGCCGCGTCCGCCAGGCGCAGCGGTGCGCGAGCGCCAGCCGCGCGGCGCCGCGGGCGCCGTCGGGCCCGCCCTGGCCGGCGCGCAGCCACGCGACCTTCGCCGAGACCAGCGCGCGGTAGCCCATCCAGAACGCCAGCAGGCGGTCGTCGCCGGCGTCGCCGCCGGCCGCGCGGTAGGCGTCGAGGACCGTCCGGGCCGCCCAGGCGCCGCCGTGCGCCTCGAGGTCGGCGAGCAGGAAGGCGAGGTCGGCGGCGACGTCGTCGCAGCGCAGCTCGCGGCTGAACTCGAGCCGGTCGACGATCCGCAGCCCCTCGGCGTCGAGCACGACGTGGTCGGCGCGCAGGTCCCCGTGGCCGTCGCGGCGCAGGCCGGCGCGGGCGCGCGCGTCGTGCACGCCGGCGTCGCGCAGCACGGCGGCCTCCAGCGCGCGGGCGACGACCGCGGGCCCTGCCGCGGGGACCTCGGGTCCGCGCAGGTCGACCAGGTCCTCCATGTTGCGGTGCAGGCGCGCCAGCGCCTTCGCGGCACCGCCGGGCGGGCCGCCGGCGACGGTCGCGTGGGCGTGGAAGCGCGCCAGCACGGCGCCGAGCTCGGCGAGCCGTCCCTCGGGCACCCGCCCCGCGCGCAGGCGCTCGGCCAGCGTGTCGCGCTCGTCGAAGCGGCGCATCTCGACGACGTACTCGACCGTGCCGGGCGGCTCGGCGCCGGCCTCCCCCACCGCGAAGCCCTCGCCGGCGCGGACGATCGGGCGCACGCCCAGGTACGTGCCGGGCGCCAGCTCGGCGTTGACGCGGACCTCCTCGAGGGCCGCCGCGTGCCGCGCCGCGAGGTCGCGGTAGTCGAGGAACGCGAACCGCACGGGCTTGCGCACCTTCCACGCCCGGTCGCCCGTCAGCAGCACCGTCGAGGCGTGCGTCTCGCGCACGAGGACCGGCTCGGCGCCGCCCGGCCACAGCTCCGCGCGACGCAGCGCGTCGGCCAGCTCCGGCGACGTGCGGGCGGTGCTCGGCACGCCCGCCATCATGCGCGCGCACCCCCGCGGGACGCATCCGCCGCGGGCCACGGGCGGCTCGCGGAAGACCCGCAGGCGATCCGCGGAAGTCCCCGATGCGCCGCCCGCGGCGGAGGACGAACGTCCGATCCATGCTGAAGACCGTCATCGCGGGCGTGGACGGCCTTGCCGGAGGGCAGGACGCGATCGCCCTGGCGCGATCGCTCGCGCCCGACGCGGAGATCGTGCTCGCCTGCGCGTACCCGTACGACTCGACGGTGAGCCGCTTCGCGCTGCTGGGGTTCGGCACGGCGCTGCGTGAGCAGACCAAGCACGAGGTGCGGCGCGAGCGCGACGCGGCCGGGCTGCCCGACGCGCGCATCGAGCTCGTGGCCGACACGTCGCCCAGCCACGCGCTGCACGAGCTCGCCGAGCGCGAGCACGCGGATCTGGTCGTGACCGGGTCCTCCAAGCGCGGGAAGGTCGGCCGAGCGCTGCTCGGCGACGTCTCGCGCGCCGTCCTGCACGGCTCGCCGTGCCCGGTCGCCGTCGCGCCCAAGGGCTTCAAGGGCGGCCAGGTGCGCGTCGTCGGCGCGGCGTTCAACGACTCGCCGGAGGCCCGCGAGGCGCTGCGGTTCGCGGCAGACCTGGCCCGCCACCACGGCGCGCGCCTGTGCGTGCGCTCGGCGGCCCAGGACCCGCTGGCCGCCACGGGCGCGACGACCTACGTGGTGGACTACGACAAGCTGCGCGAGGACGTCCGCCGCGAGACCCAGCACGTGCTCGACGAGGCCGTCGCGGCGCTGGAGCCGGGCCTGCGGGTCGAGGCCAAGGCGGTCGTCGGGTCCACCGCCGGCGTGCTCGACGCGCTGTGCGCCGGCGTCGACGTCGTCGTCTGCGGCTCGCGCGAGTGGGGCGCCATGCGGCGCGTCGTCCTCGGCAGCACCTCCGACCGCCTCATCCACCACGCGCCGTGCCCGGTGGTGGTCGTGCCGCGCACGGCCGTCGCCCACGACGGCGGCACGGCGGACGTCGCGCAGCTCGCGGGGACGCGGGACTGATGGCCGAGCCGCTGGACGTCGTCATCGCCGGGGGCGGCATCGCCGCACTCGAGACGATGCTCGCGCTGCACGACCTCGCCGGCCCGCGCGTCCGCCTGACGGTCGTCTCGCCGCGCACCGACGTCGCCGTCCCGGCGCTGCGCACCGCGACGGCGTTCACGCGCCGCGAGCCGCCGCGGCCGTCGCTGCGCGACCTCGTCGCACGCTCCGGCGCGAAGCTCGTGCCGACCGTCGTGCGCCGGGTCGTCGCCGACGAGCACCTCGCCGTGCTCGGCAGCGGGCGGCGGCTGGAGTACGACGCGCTCGTCCTCGCGCTCGGCGCCCGGCCGGTGCCGGCCTACGGGCGCGAGGTCGTGACCTTCGGCCTGGAGGACGCGGCCGAGGACCTGCCCGCGATCCTCGCCGACGCCGAGGACGGCCACGTCCACTCGATCGCCTTCGTGGTGCCGCCCGGCGTGGCCTGGACGCTGCCGCTGTACGAGCTCGCGCTCCAGGCCGCGCACCGCCTCCGCGAGCACGGCGCGGGCGAGGTCCGCATCAGCCTCGTCACGCCCGAGGACGCGCCGCTGGCGCTCTTCGGCAGCATCGCCTCGGCGGCGGTCGCCGACCGCCTCGAGCGCGCCGGCGTGGCGCTGCACCTCGGCAGCTACGCCGAGGTCGCCGCCCCCGGCCGGCTGGCGCTGCGGCCCGGGCGCCGCACGCTGTGGGCCGACCGCGTCGTCGCGCTGCCCGTGCTGGAGGGCCCCGCGGTGCGCGGCGTGCCCACCGACGAGCACGGCTTCCTGCCGGTCGACGACCGCGGCCGCGTCCGCGGCCTGGACGACGTGTGGGCCGTCGGCGACGCAACGAGCTTCCCGATCAAGCAGGGCGGCATCGCCTGCCAGCTCGCGGACGCGATCGCCGAGCAGCTCGCGGCCCGCGCCGGCGCCGGCGTCGCGCCGCGGCCCTTCCGCCCCGTGCTGCGCGCCCACCTCGTCACCGGCGAGGGCGTCGACGAGCTCGTCGCGCCCGTGTGCGGCGGCGCCGGCGAGGGCTCGTGCACGTGCGACGTCCCCGGCGCCCCGGCCCGCAAGGTCGAGGGCCGCCACCTCTCCGCGCTGCTCGGCGCCGAGCCGGGCTTCGCGCAGGCCCCCGCGGCCGAGGCCGAGCCGGTCGCGTAGTCGAGGAGGGTCCCGGCGGATCGACCGCGCGTAGGATCGCGCGGATGCGGATCGTCGTCTCGAGAGCGCCCGGCAGCGAGCGCGAGGTCACGCCGCTCGAGCTCTTCTTCGACCTCGTCTACGTCTTCGCGGTCGGGCAGCTCTCGCACCACCTGCTGGAGCACGTCGACCTGCGCACGGGCGCCGAGACGCTGGTCCTCACGCTCGCGGTCCTCTACGCCTGGTACATGACCGCGTGGGCGGCGAACTGGCTCGAGCCCGACCGGCTGCCGGTGCGGATGCTGCTGATCGGGCTGATGTTCGCCAGCCTGCTGATGTCGGTGGCCATCGGCGACGCCTTCGACGAGCGCGCCTGGCTGTTCGTCACCGGCTACCTGCTGCTGCAGGTCGGCCGCGCGACGTTCCTCATCGTGGGCCTTCGCGGCGGGCCGCTCGGCGAGCACTTCGTCAACGACCTCGCGTGGGAGCTGGGCGCGGGCGCCTTGTGGGTCGCCGGCGCGTTCGCCGACGGCGACGCCCGCCTGCTGCTGTGGGGGCTGGCCGTCGTGGCGACCCAGGCCGGCGTGTGGAGCCTCGAGCGCTTCCGGTTGTTCTTCATCATCGCGCTCGGCGAGACCGTGCTGACGACGGGCAACGCGTTCACCGACGAGCCGTTCGAGCTCCAGCGGCTCCTCGCGCTCGCCGTCGCCTTCACCGGCACCGTCGCGCTGTGGTGGTGCTACTTCCAGCGCGCCGAGGCCATCGGCGTCGAGGTGGCGCAGTCCGCGCCGGACGCCGGGGGCGTCGGCTGGCTCGGCACGTGGACGCTGACGCTCACGGTCCTGGCGCTGATCGCGATCGCGGTGGGTGACGAGCTCGCCATCGCCCACCCCGACCACGACGCCACGCTGGGCTTCACGCTGCTGGCCTTCGGCGGTCCCGCCCTCTTCCTCCTCGCCCAGGTCTTCTTCCTGCGCAGCGTGCTCGGGCACGTCCCCCGCTCGCGCCCGCTCGGCCTCGCGGCGCTCGCGGTCCTCGCGCTCGTCACCGCGCCGCTCACCCTGCTCGCCGGGATCACCGCGTCGGCCGCGGTCGTCGTCGCGGTCGCGGTGGCGGACACGACCCGCGTGCGCGTGCCCGCCCCGGCTCGTGGCCGGGAGCACCGCTCGCGGGCGTAGGTCGGTGGTGGCGATGGCCGCCCCGGAGCCCTTGCGCCGGCGCAGAACTTCGTGTTAGCGTCGTTGACATGAAAGTGGACGCCCGGCGCTCGTACCGCATGGTCGCCCGGGCGCAGTCCGCCGCCGAGACCGGCGAGCGCATCCTCGACGCGGCGGTCGAGGCGTTCTGGGAGCGGCCCGGCGAGCAGGTGACGCTCGACGAGGTCGCGCAGCGCGCCGGGGTGGCGGTGCAGACCGTCATCCGGCGCTTCGGCGGCCGCGAGGGCCTGTTCGCGGCGGCCGCCGAGCGCGAGGGCGACCGCGTGCGCCGGCAGCGCGACGAGGCGTCCGCGGGCGACGTGGGCGGCGCCGTCCGCGTGCTGGTCGACCACTACGAGGACGTCGGCGACCGGGTCCTGCGGCTGCTGGCCGAGGAGGGGCGCGCGCCCGCGCTGCGCCCGATCGCCGACCGCGGCCGGGAGTACCACCGCGACTGGTGCGCCCGGGTGTTCGCCCCGGCGCTGGACGGGCGCGAGGGCGTCGAGCGCCGGCGGCGGCTCGCCCAGCTCGTCGCCGTGTGCGACGTCCTCACCTGGAAGCTGCTGCGCCGGGACGCCGGCCTGAGCCGCCGCCAGACCGAGCTCGCGCTGGCCGAGCTCCTCGAACCCCTGCTGGAGGCACCCTGATGGCACGCGTCCTGGCCTACACCTCGCCCGCCCGCGGGCACCTCTTCCCCGTCACCCCGATCCTCGACGAGCTCCGCGCGCGCGGGCACGAGATCGCG
>JACRMD010000048.1 GCA_016215085.1 Solirubrobacterales bacterium
CCGCGAACGGCGTGGCGCCGGCCGCGCCCGGCGCCTCCTGCGCGACGGGCGCGCGCCCGCCCGCCCCGCGGCCGGCCAGCACGAGCTCGCGCACCGCGGGGGCGACCTCCAAGGCGAAGCGCCGCACGTCGTCCGCCGAGCCGGCTGCCAGGATGTAGGTGCTGATGCCGTCGGTCAGCGTCAGCTCGGCGAGCTGCTCGGCCCACTCGCGCGGCGGGCCCTGCAGGAAGCCGCCACCGCCGCCGTCGAAGCGCCCCATGACGTTGAGCATCCGCCGGATCTCGTGCGGGCCGCGGCCCGCCTCCTCGGCGGCGCGGTCGATCGCCGCGTTGCAGCCCGGGATCTGGTCGAGCTCGAGGTAGCCCATGCTGGGCAGCCAGCCGTCGGCGCGCGCGCCGGTCAGCGCCAGCATCCGCGGCTTGTAGGCGCCGAGCCAGACCTCCACGTCGTGGGCGGGCGCGGGCCCCGGCTTGGCCCCGTGGACGCGGTAGTGCTCGCCGTCGTGGCGGATGGCGCCGCCGCCCGTGTCCCAGACCGCGCGGATGATCGTCAGCGCCTCGGCCAGCGCGTCGACGCCCTGCCCCGGCGTCAGGCGCGGCCCGCCGACCGCCGCGATCGCCTCCCAGAACGCGCCGGCGCCGAGCCCGAGCTCGACGCGGCCTCCGCTGAGGACGTCCAGCGACGCGACGCTGCGCGCCAGCACCACGGGCGGGCGCAGGGGCAGGTTGATGACGTTGGGCGCGACGCGCACGCTGGTCGTGCGCGCGGCGACCACCGACAGCAGCGTCCAGGTGTCCAGGAACCGCGGCTGGTACGGGTGGTCCTGGAAGGTGACGAGGTCCAGGCCGCTGACGTCGGCGAGCTCGGCCAGCTCCACCACCTCGCCGGCCTGCGCGGCGTCCGGCGGGAGGAAGACGCCGAACTGGAGGTCCTGTCCGTAGTCGGGCACCTCCGGAGTCCTAGCACCGCGCCGCGAACCCGTCAGAGGACGTGCTCGGGACCCGTCGCAGGACGTGGTCCGGGAGCCCGATCCGGATGAGCATGGGTGCCGTCCTCCTCATCACCTCCACACCAGGAGCAGTCATGAACGTCCAGGCCTCCCACATCACCCACGCACCCACGCGCACCGCCTGGGTCGCGGCGCTCGCCGCCGTCGGCGTCGCCATCGGCGTCGCGGGCACCGTCGCCATCGTGGTCACCGACGACGACCCGTCCTCGACCACCGGCCCGGCGCCGGCGAAGGTCACGCCCGAGACCCGTGTCCTCGACGGCTCGCCGCTCCTGCGCGGCACCGCCGGGACGATCGGCCAGGGCAAGGTCAGCGTCCCGGCCGCCCGCCGCGGCCTCGACGGCTCGCCGCTGCTGCGCGACACGCAGCCGCGCCAGCTGCGCCGCGTGGCGCCCGCGAGCTCCGCCGTCGCCCCGCAGCTGCGCACCGCGCCGGCGCGCGGCGGCTTCCACGACCCGCCCGTCGTCCGCAGCGTCGCGCCGGCCGGCACCGGCAACGCGCCGTACGTGTACAGCTCGGCGCCCGCGGGCAAGCGCGGCCCGCTCGAGCAGCCGCGGACGACCCTCCCCGGCGGATTCGGCAACCAGCCCTAGAGCCTGGACGAACGGGGGGCCGCCGGCGCACGGACTGCGCCGGCGGCCTTCGCGTGGTCGCGGCGCGACTAGAGTCGCCCCATGGCGTCCGCGCCCGACTTCCTCGGGCTCCTGGGCGACGAGGAGCGCCGCGACCTCGAGGCGATCGGGACGTCGCGGCGCGCGCCGCGGGGCCAGGCGATCCTCGCCGAGGGCCAGGTCGCCGACCGCGTCATCGTCCTGCGCGCCGGCCACGTCAAGGTCGTCGCCTCCGGCCCCGAGGGCCACGAGGTCGTCCTCACCTTCCGCGGCCCCGGCGCGCTGCTCGGCGAGCAGGCCGTCGTCGACGGGGCCCCGCGGGCCGCCGGCGCCGTGGCGGTCGAGCCGCTGGACATGCTCGTCGTGCCGGCCTCGGCGTTCCGCCGCTACCTCGACGAGCGCCCCGCCATCTGCATGGCCCTGGTCTCGCTGCTCAGCCGCCGCCTGCGCGACTCCGACCGCCGGCTCGTGCAGTTCGCCACCGCGGACACGATGGGCCGCGTGGCGGCACGGCTCGTGGAGCTGTGCGACGAGCACGGCGAACCCGGGCCGGACGGCGGCGTGCGCATCACGCTCCCGCTCACGCAGGAGGACCTCGCCGGCTGGACCGGCTCGTCGCTGGAGGCGACCGGCAAGGCGCTGCGCCAGATGCGGCGGCTGGGCTGGATCGCCACGGCCCGGCGCTCGATCACCGTGCACGACGTCGCGGCGGTGCGGGCGCGCGCCGGGTGAGGGCGGCCCGCTTGCGACGCCCGTCGCGGACGGAGTAGGGTCGCGTGGCAGCCCGACCCGGTCCAGCCGGTGGCATGGGTGCCCAGGCCGAAAGCCCGACGAGCTCCGCGACCGCCCCACGCACGGGCCGCTCGCCGGCCGACCGCGCCGCCCTCCGGTACGCGATGCTCAGCGTCTACTACGGATCGCTGGGCGAGCGGCTGTCCTCGCAGGGCGCGCCGGCGATCCTGCTGCCGCTGCAGGTGCGGCCGCTGCTGCTGGGCCACGCGCTGGACGAGATCGCGCGCCGCTGGCCCGAGCGCCTGCGCGACGCCGTCTGGCGGGTCGTGCGGTCCGTGCCGCCGCCGCGCGTCGTGGGCCGCGGGGCGGCCCGCTATCCCCGCGGGCTGCGCGACGTCCTGGCCCGGCGCCGGGCGAACCTCGACCTGGCCGCGCTGGACGAGCTGCACTGGCGCTACCGCGCCGGGGCGAGCCTCTTCGCCGCCGCGCTCGTCGCCGCCTCGGAGGGCCGCGCGAGCGAGGCCGCCGACCTCCGCGCGCTCCTGGAGCGCTCGGCCGGCGACCTGTCCGAGGCGGCGCGCGGCATGCTCGGGATGAGCGCGTCGGAGCTCCTCGGGACGCTCGACGGCCGGCGGGCCCTCGACCAGGTGCGCGCCCTGGAGACCGAGGTCGGCCTCGACCTGCACGACTACGTCACCGAGTTCGCCGACGCCGTCGCGTTCCTGGAGTGGTGGCCGGCCGATCCCGGCGCCGGCATGACGGTCTTC
>JACRMD010000049.1 GCA_016215085.1 Solirubrobacterales bacterium
AAGAAGATCGACGCGTAGAAGACCAGGCCGCCGGCCGCCAGGAGCCAGAAGGACAGGGCGTTGAGCTTCGGGAACGCCATGTCGCGGGCGCCGATCATGAGCGGCACGAAGTAGTTGCCGAAGCCCGCCATGATCGGGACGACGAACAGGAAGACCATCGTCGTCCCGTGCATCGTGAAGAGCTGGTTGTAGGTCTGCGGCGTCAGCAGGTCGTTGTTGGGGACCGCGAGCTGCAGCCGGATCAGCAGGGCCTCGACCCCGCCGATTACGAAGAAGGCGAAGGTCAGGACCAGGTACATGATCCCGATCCTCTTGTGGTCGGTCGTGGTGATCCACGACGTCCAGCCCGTGCCCTCGCGCTCGACGCGGTGGGCGACGACCTGGGGGACGGGGACGGCGGTGCCCGGGGTGGCGGGGGCGTCGACGGTGGCGGCCATGGTCTCTTCCAGCTCTAGGGGAGGGGGCTACGGGGTCTGGCCCGTGGCGGACGACGACTCGAACTGCTTGCGCTGCGCCTCGGCGGCCTTGTTGCCGTTCTGGATGTCCTGCTTGCGGCCGTCCAGCCAGGCCTCGTACTCCTGGACCGACACGGCCCGCACGCGCGCGGTCATGTTCGCGTGGTTGCGGCCGCACAGCTCGGCGCACTGCCCGTAGAAGACGGTGCCGCCCGGCTTGGCGCCGAACTTGCCCGGCACCTTGAACCAGGTGTAGTTCGTGTACCCCGGCGTCGCGTCCATCTTGCCGCCGAGCTCGGGGATCCACCACGAGTGGATGACGTCCTGGGCGTTGATGTCCAGGGTCACCGTGGTGTCGACGGGCACGACCATCTCCTCGTAGGAGAAGGGCGCGTTCAGCGGGGCCTTCTTGCAGTCCTGCGCGTACGTGTAGCGCCACACGTACTGCTGGCCGTTGACGCAGATGTTCAGCGACTTGCCGTTCGGCGGGAGGCGGCGCTTGGTGTCGGCCACCATCACGCCGTCGGCCAGCTGCGCCCCGTTGGCGCCGGAGGTGGCCGGCGTGCGGATCTCGTCGAGCTTGATGAACGTGACCGTGGCCAGGACGACCAGGATCAGCGCGGCGCCGACGGTCCAGCCGATCTCCAGGCGCGTGTTGCCGCGGATCTGCGCCGCGACGGCGCCCTTGCGGGCCTTGAACTTGAAGAGCGTGTAGAGCAGCAGGCCCTCGACGCCGACGAACACGATGATCGCGACGGCCATGACGATCCAGTAGAGGAGGTCGATGTCGTCGGCGTTGGGCGACCCGCCGGACTCCGGCGAGAGCAGGTCGGCCGACGCCACCGGCGTCAGGATCAGCAGGCCGCAGACGGCGGCGAGCAGGGCGGCGGGCCAACGGCGCGAAGAGGGCATGGGAGTACGGCGGGAGGGCTGCAAGGCGCCGGGATCGTATCCATTCGACCCGGCTGGACGGCGGCTGCCCGCACGCCCGGGCGCCGAGCCTGACCAACGCGGCGCGGGAACGGCCGTCCCGGGTCGGGTACCTGACCGCGGCGTCACCGTCAGCGCCCCTGGAACCGCGAGTCGCGCTTCTCGATGAAGGCCGACACGCCCTCGACGAAGTCGTCGGAGTGCGCCATGTCCTGCTGCACCTGGGCCTCGAGCTCGAGCTGCTCGTCCATGCGCGTGTAGAGCCAGTTGTTGAGCTGGCGCTTGGTGCCCGCGTAGGAGGCGGTCGGGCCGGCCGCGAGCCGGTCCACCAGCGCCTCGACCTCGCCGTCGAAGGCGTCGTCGGCGTAGACGCGGTTGATGAGGCCCCACTCCAGCGCCTGCGGGGCGGGCACCCGCTCGCCCAGCAGCGCCATCTCGGCGGCGCGCGGGAAGCCGACGCGCGAGGGGACGAAGAGCGACGAGCCGCCGTCGGGGACCAGGCCGATGTTCACGAAGGCCAGCAGGAAGTAGGCCGACTCCTTGGCCACGACCAGGTCGGAGGCCAGCGCGAGCGACAGGCCGATGCCCACCGCCGGGCCGTTGACGGCCGCCACGACCGGCTTGGGCATGGTCCGGATCGTCGTGATGATCGGGTGGTAGCGCTCGGTGAGGACCTTGTAGACGTTCGGGCGGCCCTGGTCGGTGAGCTCCTCGCGGCCGCTGAGGTCCTTGAGGTCGGCGCCCGAGGAGAACGCGCGGCCCGCGCCGGTGAGGCAGACGGCGCGCACCTCGTCGTCGCCGGCGACGTCGAGGATCGCGGCCTTGAGGTCGATCCCGAACTGCGTGTTCCACGCGTTCAGGGCCTCGGGGCGGTTCAGCACGATGGTCGCGGCACCGCCGCGACGCCGGACCTCGACGGTCTCGTAGTCGCTCATGGCGGCGGATCCTAGGAGGCCGCGGAAGAGGAGGCGCCCCGACCGGATGTGGTCGTGGACCGAGCCAGGCGCGAGACGGCCCCGCAGGACAGGCGTCAGCCTTTCCAAGGGGGTGGGTCGTGATCTGGCGATGTGTCCACGGCCGCAGACGGGCGTGGCGGCTTCTTCCGCGGTCTCCCATGGATGACATGCGCCCCGGCGGCCGCTACCGTCCCGCAAAAGGCATGGCGAGCAGACCGATCATCGGGATGTGCGCGGCGATCGAGCAGGCGCGCTTCGGCGTCTGGGACACCCAGGCCCACCTGCTGCCGCGTGAGTACGCGGACGCCGTCCAGCGCGCCGGCGGCCTGGCGCTGCTGCTGCCGCCCGACCCGGCGGCCGTCGAGGATCCCGACGCCGTGCTCGACCTCCTCGACGGGCTGCTGCTCGCCGGCGGCGCGGACGTCGACCCCGCCGCCTACGGGGCCCGGCGCCACGCGGCCACCGTCCACACCACGCCCGAGCGCGACGCGTTCGAGCTGGCGCTGGCGCGCCGCGCGATCGAGCGCGACCTGCCGTTCCTCGGCGTCTGCCGCGGGATGCAGGTGATGAACGTCGCCCGCGGCGGCACGCTGCTGCAGCACCTGCCCGAGACCCACGGCCACGAGGACCACCGGCGCACGCCCGGCTCCTTCGACGACGCCGACCACGACGTGCGGCTCGAGCCGGGGTCGCTGGCCGCGCGCGCCGCGGGCGAGGAGCGCCACGGCACCAAGAGCCACCACCACCAGGGCGTCGACCGTGTGGGCGAGGGCTTCGCGGTCACCGGCTGGTCGGAGCTCGACGACCTGCCCGAGGCGATCGAGCTGGCCGACCGCCGGTTCGTCCTCGGGGTCCAGTGGCACCCCGAGGTCGACGAGACCAGTCGGCTGATCGCCGCGCTGGTCGACGAGGCCCGCGCGTACGCGGCCGCGCGCGGCGGCGCGGCCGTCTAGGCGGCCGCGCGGCCCAGCCGCTCGGCGACGCCGCGGCGGGCGCGGCACACCAGCGCCTTGCTGGCGCCGGTCGAGACGCCGAGCACGCGGCCGATCTGCGAGTGCGAGCGGTCCTCGAGCTCGTGCATGACCAGGGCGCGGCGCTGGCGCTCGGGCAGGGCCTCGAGGCCCTCGACGACGTGCTCGAGCTCGGCGCGGCGGGCGATCGTCGAGACCGGGCCGGGGCCGAGGTCGTGCAGCAGCGGCTCGTGCGGCGCGAGGTCGGTCGTGCGGTGGGGCTTGCGCAGCTGGTCCAGGCAGCGGTTGCGGACGATCGCGTGCAGCCACGGCTTGAGCGCGATCTCCTGCTCGCCGCCGCGCAGGGCGCGGAAGGCGCGGACGAAGGCGTCCTGGACGCACTCCTCGGCGTCGTGGTGCTGGCCGCCGAGCACCGTGCGGGCGTAGCCGACGAGCATCGGCTCGTACTTGCGCACGACGGCGTTGACCGCCGCCTCCGAGCCCTGGCGCACGGCGGCGACCAGGGCTTCGTCGGAGGCGGAGCCGGCGCGGGGGAGTCGAGGCGAGGTGGTCATGGACACCATGGTCGGGCACCGGCGGCGCGCCGTGGGGTCCTCGAGGTGGCGGGGTGCGCCACCCGAGGTGGCGGAGTTCGACACCTTGGTGTGGCACCCTGGGGCCGATGGCCGACGAGAGCCCCCTGGCCGCCCACGAGGCCAGCCCCGCCGAGGTCCAGGAGCGCGTCCGCGCGGAGCGCGACGGCGCGCCGTTCCTGGTGCTGCGCGACGGCGAGGGCGCCCAGCGGCTCGTGCGCCTGGAGGGCGAGCGGCTGTCGGTCGGCCGCGCCGACACCAACGACGTCGCGCTGGGCTGGGACACGGAGGTCTCGCGCCTGCACGCGGAGCTCGAGCGCATCGCGGGCGAGTGGACCATCGTCGACGACGGCCTGTCGCGCAACGGCACCTTCGTCAACGGCACCCGCATCGCCGGCCGCACGCGGCTGCGCGACGGCGACGTCGTGCGCATCGGCCGCACCACGCTCGGCTACCGCCGCCCCGAGGTCGAGGACGTCCAGGAGACCGTCGTGGCGGGCGAGTCGCTGACGCTGGCCGACCTGCCGCCGACCCAGCGCCAGGTGCTGGTGGCGCTCGCCCGTCCCTACAAGCACGGGGAGTTCGCGTCCCCGGCGACCAACCAGCAGATCGCCGACGAGCTGTTCCTCAGCGTCGACGCCATCAAGGCGCACCTGCGCCAGCTCTTCCAGCGCTTCGGCATCGAGGACCTGCCGCAGAACCAGAAGCGCTCGCGGCTGGTGGCCGAGGCGCTCCAGCGCGGGCTCGTGAACCCGCGCGACCTCTAGCGGCCCCACACCCCGCGCCCCGACGGCGCCGCCCGCCGGAGGCGGGCGGCTCAGGCGCGGATCCGCGTCACGGTCCCGTCGCCGTAGTTCGTCACCCAGGCGAGGTCGCCGCGCGCGACGACGGCGAACGGGTTGCGCCCCACGGCCACGGAGTCCTCCACGCGCCCGGTCTCGGCGTCGATCCGCGTGACGGTCCCGCCGAGGAAGTTCGTCACCCACAGCGCGCCGCCCGCGCCGGCGATGCCGGTCGGGCCCGGGCCGACGGCCTGCACGCTGCGGCGGTCCAGGCCCTGCGAGAGCTCGGTGACGGTCCCGTCGTCGTAGTTGGCGGTCCACACGCGGCCGGCGGCGAAGGCCACGCCGCGCGGGCGGCGGCCGACGACGCGGCTCTCGCGCACGCCGGTGCGGACCGACAGGCGGCTCACGCGGTCCCGGCGCGAGTTCGTGATCCAGACCGCGCCGCCGCCGACGTCCAGCGACTGCACGCCCTCCTCGCCGAAGACGAGCTCCTTGGCCACGCGGTTGGTGCCCGGGTCGACGCGCAGGACGCTGTCGGGCGCCGTGGCGGCCTTGCGCCGGCGGCCGACCCACACGGCGCCCTCGCCGGCGACGGCG
>JACRMD010000172.1 GCA_016215085.1 Solirubrobacterales bacterium
CCGGGGACGAGGGCGACGGGCCGGTGCGCGTCGTCGCCGCGGGCGAGCCGTGGGACCCGTTCGTCGCGCGCTGCGTGCAGCGCGGCCACGCGGGTGTCGAGGCGCTCAGCGGCATCCCGGGCTCGGTCGGCGCGACGCCGATCCAGAACGTCGGCGCCTACGGGCAGGAGGTCGCCGAGACGATCGCGGCGGTGCGCGTGCTCGACCGCGAGGACGGCGCGATCCGCGAGCTCGGGCCCGAGGAGTGCGGGTTCGCCTATCGGTCGAGCCGCTTCAAGCGCGAGCCCGGCCGCTTCGTCGTCCTCGCCGTCACCTTCGCCCTGCGCGAGCAGCCCGGCTCGATGCCGATCCGCTACGCCGAGCTGGCGCGCACGCTCGGCACCGAGGTCGGCGCGACCGCGCCGCTGGAGGAGGTCCGCGAGGCCGTGCTGGCGCTGCGCCGCGGCAAGGGCATGGTCCTCGACCCCGGCGACCCGGACTCGGTCTCGGCCGGCTCGTTCTTCACCAACCCGATCCTCACGGCCGAGCAGCTCCACGAGGTCGAGGCGCGCGCCGGCGCCCGCCCGCCCGCGTTCCCCGAGGCCGACGGGCAGGTGAAGACCTCGGCGGCGTGGCTCATCGAGCAGGCCGGCTTCCGCCGCGGACAGGGCGACCCGCGCGGCATCGCGATCTCCCACAAGCACGTCCTGGCGCTCACCAACCGCGGCGACGGCACGGCCGAGGAGCTCGTGGCGCTGGCCCGCGAGATCGCCGGCGGGGTGCGCGACGCGTTCGGCGTCGAACTGCACCCGGAGCCGGTGTTCGTAGGCCACGCCTGGGCGGGGTAGTCCCCAGGGCGTGAGCGATCGCGCCATGATCCCCCTCGCCATCGCGGGGATGCTCGGCTTCATCTGCGGCCTGCTGGCCTCCGTCCTGCAGCTCACCGGCGGCTCCGCCGTCACGGTCGGCCTCATCGCGGCGGTCGTCTCGGCGGGCGCGGCGCTGGCGAGCATCGTGGGCGTCCGCGCCGAGCGCGGCGAGATCACCATCGTCGCCCTGCTGCGCGCGGGCCTGGCGGCGACGTTGGCGGTCTTCCTCTACGCCGGGATGCTGGCCTTCCTGCGCGACGGCAAGCCGCTGATCGC
>JACRMD010000173.1 GCA_016215085.1 Solirubrobacterales bacterium
AGGTGGTCAGGTGCTCACGGCGGGCGCGGCGCCGGCGCTCGGCGCGGCGGGCGAGGTCGGCCGGCCGCTTGACCTTCGGCAGGTCCTCCTCGAGCTTGGCCAGCTCGCCGCGCGTGACCGCCGTCTGCGCGGCGCCCGTGCGCTCCTCGAGCTCGTCGGCCGTGATCCGTCCGAGCCGGTAGTGCTCACCGAGGCGCTCGATGGTCGCCGTGCGCTCGTCGTCACCGGCCCGCAGCTTGGAGGAATCGGCCACGCGCGAATCCTAAGGGGCCAGGCCCCCAACACGAGCTTCATGAAGGAGCCTGGCCCCCAACACGAGCTTCATGAAGGGGCCTGGCCCCCGGGGGAGGAGCCGGCCCTCGCGGGGGCGCGAGGGCCGGAGCTTGGGGTCGTCCTAGGCGGCGATCGCGGCGGGGGCCGCCTCGCCGCGCTTGGCGGCCTCGACCTGCTCGCGGCTGTCGCGCGAGGAGATCAGGGTCGCGGCCAGCAGCGCGCCGAGGAGCGCGAAGCCGGCGCCGACCAGGAACGCGTCCTGGAAGCCCTCGGTCAGCGCGACGGCGGGGTTGCGCTCGCCACCGGCGAGCGCGTCCTTGGTCGTGGCGTTGGCGATCGCGCTGAGGACCGCGAGGCCCAGCGCGCCGCCGACCTGCTGCGAGGTGTTGATCAGGCCCGACGCCAGGCCGGCCTCGTGCGGCCGGGTCCCGGTGACCGCGCCGATCGTGACCGGCACGAACGAGAAGCCCAGGCCGACCGCGGCGAGCATCGACGGGAACAGCACGTCGCCCGCGTACGAGCCGCCCGGCGCGGAGACCTGCGAGAACCACAGCAGGCCCGACGCCACGAACAGCAGGCCGATGATCAGCACCGGCTTGAAGCCGAGCTTCGTCACCAGCTGCGACGCCATGCCCGCCGACACGATGATCAGGCCCGCGAGCGGCAGGTACGCGAGGCCGGCCTCGAGCGGCTCGTAGCCGAGCACCTGCTGCAGGTACAGCGAGATGAAGAAGAACATCGAGAACAGGGACATGCCCAGCAGCACGCCGACGGCGTTGGCGCCGCGCAGCGTCCGCAGCCGGAAGATCGAGAACGGCACCAGCGGCTGGGCGTTGCGGCGCTCGATGGCCACGAACGCGGCCAGCAGCGCCAGCGCGATGCCGCCGAGGACGAGCGTCTGGGTCGAGGCCCAGCCGGCGTCGTTGGCGTCGACCAGCGTGTAGACCAGCAGCGCGAGGCCGGCGGTCACCGAGACGGCGCCCCCGACGTCGAAGCTGCGCGTCAGGCCCTCGTCACGCGACTCGGCGAGCAGGCGCGGCGCGACGAGCGCGGCGGCGGCGCCGATGGGCACGTTGACGAAGAGCACCCACTCCCAGCCGGCCCACTCGGTGAGCATGCCGCCGAGCAGGACGCCGGCGGCGCCGCCCGAGCCGGCGACCGCGCCCCAGACGCCCAGCGCCTTGTTGCGCTCGGCGCCCTCGGCGAAGGTCGTGGTGACGATGCTCAGCGCGGCGGGGGAGACCAGCGCGGCGCCGAGGCCCTGCACGGCGCGGGCGGCGATCAGCCAGATGTCGCTCTGCGCGAGGCCGCCGGCGAGCGACGCGGCCGCGAAGAGCACCATGCCGCTGATGAACATGCGGCGCCGGCCCAGCAGGTCGGCGAGGCGGCCGCCCAGCAGGAGGAAGCCGCCGAAGAACAGGGTGTAGGCGTTGACGACCCACGAGAGGTCGTCCTGGGAGAAGTCCAGGTCGCGCCCGATGGACGGCAGCGCGACGTTGACGATCGACGCGTCGAGGACGATCACGAACTGCGCGGTCGCCAGCAGGGCGAGCGCCAGCCACTTGGAGCGATGGGTGTCGGCGGGTGCCATGAGGGGGAGAGGGCTCCTACTATTCGGAGGTGGAGGTCCGGTTCCGTTTCGTGTCGGCAAGATACGGAACAGCCATTCCGTTTGTCAAGCCGCGGCGCTACAGTGGGTTCTGATGAGCGCTACGGAGCCCAGGGCCATGAGGGCCGACGCCCGGCGCAACCGGGAGCGGATCCTCGACGTCGCGCGCCGGCTGCTGGCCGACAAGGGCGCCGACGTGCAGATCGACGACATCGCTCGTACGGCGGGGGTGGGGGTCGGCACCTTCTACCGCCACTTCCCGACCAAGGACGCGCTCATCGGCGAGCTGCTGGTCCGCAAGTTTCGCGACCGCGCCGAGCAGATCGACCGCTTCCGGGAGATCGAGGACCCGTGGGAGGCGTTCACCGCCTTCGTCCACGACTCCGCCGAGAAGATGGCCGCCGACGCGGCCGAGCAGAACATGTGGTGGGCCGTGACGCCCGAGGCGATGGAGTACGCGCTGGGCGACCGCAACGCGCTCTTCGAGCGCGTGCGCCAGCTCGTGGCCCGCGGCCACGAGGCCGGGGTCCTGCGCGAGGACTTCGAGGCCTCGGACTTCCCCACCATCATGTGCGGGCTAGGGGCCAACATGCAGGCCGCCCGGCAGCACGCCGAGGTGCTCGGCGACGAGCGCCACGACTGGCGCCGGCTGCTCGAGTACGTGCTCGACGGCGTCCGCGCCCGCTAGCCCGAGCGCACCGGCCGGTAGGCCGGGTCGGTGCAGTGCTCGCGGAAGAAGCCGACCATCGCGTCGACGTACTCCGGGAACCGGGGGCAGCGCAGCCCCGCGCCGCCGAGCACCGCGGCCGCGTTGGTGACGTCGAAGCGCACCGGGTGGTTGAGGTAGCGCAGCGACTCGCGCGGCGTCCCGCCGTAGAACTCGCGCACCGCGCGGTACTTCAGCGAGCGGTCCAGCACGCCGAGCGGCACCTTGATCGACGGCGTGCGGCCGTCCCACGCCTTGGCCAGCAGGCGGAAGACCTCGGCCGAGCTGATCGGCTCGGGGTCGACGAGGTGCAGGGTCCTGCCCTCCGCCTCGGGGTTGCCGATGCACGCGTCGATCGCGTCGACGACGAAGTCCACCGGGACGACGTTGAAGAGCGCGTGGTCGCTGCCGATCTGGGGCAGCGGGCCCTTGGACGCGATGATCGTGCGCAGCATGTAGTACGGGCCGTCGAACTTCTGCGTCTCGCCCGTGCGCGAGTCGCCGACGACGATGGCCGGGCGGTAGATCGTCGTCGGCACGTCGTCCATCGCCACGCGCACGACGACCTCGGCGGCGAACTTCGTCGACTCGTAGAAGTTCTTGAACTCCTGGCCGGCCGCCAGCTCGTCCTCGCACACGAGGCCGGAGCGCAGGCCGGCGACGTACGCGGTCGACACGTAGTGGTGGCGCTCCAGCCTGGGCGCGCGGCGGGTGAAGTCCACGACGTGCTGGGTGCCGAGGACGTTGACGCGCTCGGCGAGCTCCTGCCCGACGGCGAGGTCGTAGACCGCGGCGAGGTGGTGCACCTCGGTGACCTCGCCGGCCAGCCGGTCGTAGGTCGCGTCGTCGAGGCCGAGCCGCGGGTCGGTGATGTCGCCCGGCTGCACCTCGACGCCGGCGGGCGCCAGCGAGCGCGCGCGCTCGGCCATCCGCGGCTCGACCAGCGCCACGACGCGATCGCCGCGCGCGACGAGGCGCGGGACGAGGCGGCCGGCGAGGAAGCCGGGGAAGCCGGTGATGAGGACGGTGCGCTGCGCCATGACGGCGCCGACCCTAGTCGACCAGCCGCCGCTCCGCGGCCCAGCGCGAGAGCTCGTGCCGGGAGGAGAGCTGGAGCTTGCGCAGCACGGCGCTGACGTGCGCCTCGACGGTCTTGACCGAGATCCCGAGCCGGAGGGCGATCTCCTTGTAGAGGTAGCCGCGCGCGATGTGGCGCAGCACCTCGCGCTCGCGAGCGGTCAGCTGGTCGAGCTCGGCGTCGGCGGGCGCGGCGGGCTCGGCGCCCGCGAACGCGTCGAGCACGAAACCGGCCAGCCGCGGCCCGAAGACCGCGTCGCCCTCCTTGACCCGGCGCACGGCGTCGGCCAGGTCCTCGCCCGAGATCGACTTCGTCACGTACCCGCGCGCGCCCGCGCGGATGACGGCGATGACGTCCTGCGGGTCGTCGCTGACCGACAGCGCGAGGCACGGCGAGCGCGAGCCGAGCTCGTGCAGCCGCCGCAGCACCTCGACGCCGCCGCCGCCGGGCAGGTGGACGTCGAGCAGCACGACGTCGGGCTCCTGGCGCAGCACCTCCTCGATGGCGCTCGGCGCGTCGCCCGCCTCGCCCAGGACGCGCACGCGCCCCTCGAGCTCGGCGCGGACGCCGCGGCGGAACAGGGCGTGGTCGTCGACGAGGACGACGGTCGGCAGGTCGGTCATCGCTGCTCCTCCAGGACGAGCTCGATCTCGGTGCCCGCGCCGGGCGCGCTGTGCACCTGCGCGCGCCCGCCGTGGCGCGCCATGCGGCCGATGATCGACTCGCGCACGCCGCGGCGGTCGGCGGGGATGGCGGCGGGGTCGAAGCCGGCGCCGCGGTCGCGGACGAACACCTCGGTGCGGCCGTCCTCGACCTCGGCGTACACGGTCACCGGGCCGCCGGCGTGGCGGACCGCGTTGCCGATGGCCTCGCGCGCGGCGGCGACCAGCGCGCGCGACGCGTCGTCGAGCTCGCGGTCGCCGACGGTCACGACCTCGACCTCGGCGCCGTGCTCGAGCTCGGCCTCGGCGGCGGCGGCGCGCAGCGCGTCGGCCAGCCGCTCGTCGGGCCGCGCCTCGGGCGCGCCCGACAGCCAGGCGCGCAGCTCGCGCTCCTGGCGGCGGGCGAGCGCGGCGACCGCCTTGGGGTCCTCGGCGCGCTTCTGCACGAGCGCGAGCGTCTGCAGGACCGAGTCGTGGAGGTGGGCGGCGACCTCGGCGCGCTCCTGCGAGCGGATGCGCTCGGCGCGCTCGGCGTCGAGCCCGCGGACCAGCCGCCACCAGAACGGCGCGGAGACCAGCGCGATCGCCGCGGCGGTGACCAGCACGCCGAGCACGGCGTCGCGCGCGCCGGTCAGGGCGCCGGAGGTCTGCAGGATGAGCAGCGCGGCGCCGACGATCAGCGCGATGCCGAACCCGCCGCGGTAGACGCCGCGCAGGCCGTGGACGGTGGCCTTGACCTCCTCGCCCCGGTCGCGCGGGCGCTCGGGCGCCGGCGGGGCGGAGGGCTTCAGCGTCGCCTGCCGCCAGACCAGGGCGGCGCCCGACAGGGCCAGGACGACCGGCCAGATGACGGCGTCGCTCCACCAGAAGCCCAGCTCGCGGGCGGTGAGCAGCAGCGCGAGCGCGAGGCACCCGACGCCGGCGGCGACCTGCCAGCTGCCGGGCCGGCCGCGCAGGCGGGCGCCCAGGGACGGCGCGCCGTCGCCCGCCGGGAGCGCCGCCCAGAGCACGAGGTACAGCGGGACGCCTAGGCCACCGGCGACCGTGATGACGATGAACGCGACGCGCAGCAGCAGCGGGTCGACGCCCAGCGACGAGGCCAGCCCGGCGCAGACGCCGCCGAGGACCCCGTGGGCGGGGTCC
>JACRMD010000174.1 GCA_016215085.1 Solirubrobacterales bacterium
ACGACCGAGCGCGGCGACCGGCCGCTCGTGCTGCTGGCCGGCCACCTCGACACCGTCCCGGCGCAGGGGAACCTGCCCGGCTCGCGCGAGGACGGCCACGTCGTCGGCCTCGGCGCGGCGGACATGAAGGCGGCGCTGGGCGTCATGGTCGAGCTCGCGCTCCACCCGCCGGACGGCGCGACCGCCGACCTCGGGTTCGTCTTCTTCGGCCGCGAGGAGCTGCCGTTCTTCGACAGCGCGCTCACCCCGCTGCTGGAGCGCGAGCCCGGCCTGCGCACCGCCGACCTCGTGATCGTCATGGAGCCGACGGCCAACGAGCTGCACGCGGGCTGCGTCGGCAACATCAACGCCACCTGGACCTTCCGCGGCACCGCCGGCCACTCCGCGCGGCCGTGGCTGGCCGACAACGCCATCCACCGCGCCGGCCGCGGCCTCGCGGCGATCGGCGAGCTCGAGCCGGTCGAGCACGAGTTCAGCGGCCTGACGTTCCGCGAGGTCGTCTCGGTGGTGACCGTGCACGGCGGCATCGCGCGCAACGTCGTCCCCGACACCTGCGTCGCGGAGGTCAACATGCGCTACGCGCCCGGCACCGGCGCCGCCGAGGCCGAGGCGCGGTTGCACGAGCTGTGCGACCCGTTCGGCGAGCTGGTCGTCGACGCCAACGCCCCCTCGGGCGCGGTGCCCGACGGCAACCCGCTGGTGGACCGGCTGGTCGAGCAGGGCGGGCTGACCGTCGCGCCCAAGCAGGCCTGGACGCCGGTGGCCGAGTTCGCGCTCGCCGGCGTCGACGCCGTGAACTTCGGGCCCGGGGACCCGCGGTACGCCCACCGCCGCGACGAGCGCGTGGCGGTCGACGCCCTGGTCCGCAGCCACGAGGTCCTGGAGCGCTTCCTGTGCGCGTGAACCCCGTGCTCAGCGGCCTGGGCACCTACCCCTTCGTCCGCCTCGACGAGGCCAAGCGCGACGCGACGGCGCGCGGCATCGACCTCATCGACTTCGGCATCGGCGAGCCGCGCGAGGAGACGCCGGCCTTCATCCGCCAGGCGCTGGCGGCCTCGCTCGAGCCGCTGTCGACCTACCCGAAGGCCGAGGGCCTGCCCGAGCTGCGGCGCGCGATCGCGGCGTGGGCGCAGCGCCGCTTCGGCGCCGAGCTGGACCCCGACACCGAGGTCGTGCCGACGCTCGGCTCCAAGGAGGCGGTCTTCCACCTCGCGCAGGTGGCCGGCGGCGAGGCCGTCGCCGTCACGACGCCCGGTTACCCGGTGCCCGACCGCGGCGCGCGCTTCGCCGGCCGCGAGGTCGTCGAGCTCGAGCTGACCGCCGCCAACGGGCTCGTCCCCGACCTCGGCGCGCTGGACCCGGCGCTGCTGGACCGCCTCGGGATCCTGTGGCTCAACTACCCCAACAACCCGACCGGGGCCACCATCGCGCTCGCGCAGCTCGAGCAGGCGGCCGCGCTGGCGCGCCGGCACGACTTCCTGCTGGCCTGCGACGAGGCCTACAGCGAGCTGTGGTTCGCCGGCGACGCCCCCGCGTCGGGCCTGCAGCTGGCCGACCGCACCAACGTGGTGGTGTTGAACACGCTGTCCAAGCGCTCGTCGATGCCCGGCTACCGCAGCGGCTTCGTCGCGGGCGACCCGCAGGCCATCGCGCTGCTGAAGAAGTACCGGCCGAACGTCGGCGTCGCGCCGCAGGAGTTCGTCCAGCGCGCGTCGGTCGCCGCCTGGGGCGACGAGGCGCACGTCGAGGAGGTCCGCGAGCGCTACCGGGCCAAGCGCGACGTCCTGCTCCCCGCGCTGGAGGCCGCCGGGTTCACCCTGGCGGGCGGCCCGGCGACGTTCTTCCTCTGGATGGCCGCGCCCGCCGGCGAGGACGACGAGGCCTGCGCGCTGCGGCTGCTCGACCGCGGCGTGGTGTGCGCCCCGGGTTCGTACTTCGGCACCGGCGGCGCCGGCCACGTGCGCTTCGCGCTCGTCCCGCCCGTGGAGCGCTGCGCCGAGGCGGCCGCCCGCCTGTCCTAGTTGGCGTGCAGCACGGCGTTCAGGCCGCCCCACGTGCCGGTGCGCGGCAGGACCTCGACGGCGCCGGACTCCGAGTTGCGGCGGAAGAGCAGCCCGCTGGCTCCGCTGAGCTCGCGCGCCTTGACGACCTCGCCGTCGGGCGTCGTCACGCGCGTCCCCGCGGTCACGTACAGGCCCGCCTCGACCACGCAGTCGTCGCCCAGCGCGATGCCCAGGCCGCTCTCGGCGCCGAGGAGGCAGCGCTCGCCGATGCGCACGCGCTCGCTGCCGCCGCCCGACAGCGTCCCCATCGTCGACGCGCCGCCGCCGATGTCGCTGCCGTCGCCGACCACGACGCCCTGGCTGATGCGGCCCTCGACCATCGAGTGGCCGAGCGTGCCCGCGTTGAAGTTCACGAACCCCTCGTGCATGACGGTCGTGCCCTCGGCCAGGTGCGCGCCGAGCCGGACGCGGTCGGCGTCGGCGACGCGCACGCCGGGCGGCACCACGTAGTCGGTCATCCGCGGGAACTTGTCCACCGACGTGACCGCCAGCGGCCGGTCCAGCGCGCGGGCGCGGAGGCGGACCTGGTCGAGCACGGCCGGGTCCACGGGGCCGCGGTTCGTCCATGCGTTGTTGGGCAGGACGCCGAACAGCCCGTCCAGGTTGATGGTGTTGGGCGCCACGACGCGGTGGCTGAGCAGGTGCAGGCGCAGGTAGGCGTCGTGGACGTCGGCCGGCGGCGCCTGCAGGTCCTCGATGACGGTGACGACGGGGACGAGGCGCACGCCGCGCAGCTCGTCGCGGCCGGCTGCCCCGGCCAGCGCGCCGCCGCCCAGCTCGGTGGCCTCGGCGTGGCGCAGGTGGCGGGTGCCGGCGGGCTGATGGCCGGTGCCCAGCTCGGGCCGCAGGTAGAGGGTGTCCAGGACGCGGCCGTCGGGCTCGGTCAGCGTGGCGAGGCCGACCGCCCGGGCCCCGCCCGTCACGGGCTGCTCAGTCATCTCCCGGCACCCTAGCCGTGCGCTGCGTCACACGGCGGGAAGGACCGCGGCCGGCAGGCGTCCTCCTCACCGAACCCTCGTCGAGACCACCCAGGAGGCTCGCACCATGTCACCGTTCCGCAAGCGCGCGGCGCTCGCCGTCGCGCTCACGACCTTCGGCGCCGCCGCCGTCATCCCCGGCAGCGCCCTCGCCGCCGTCGACGCGCAGGTCAGCGGGGACACGCTGACCGTCACGTCCGACGACGCGGCCGACGCGATCACGCTCACGGCCGTCGGCGGCAAG
Source organism: Solirubrobacterales bacterium (assembly GCA_016215085.1). Taxonomy (GTDB): domain Bacteria; phylum Actinomycetota; class Thermoleophilia; order Solirubrobacterales; family Solirubrobacteraceae; genus Baekduia. The sequence goes on from JACRMD010000174.1 coordinate 3,285, forward strand.
CTCACCGTCAACGGCGCCTCCACGAGCCTGCCCGCCGACGACAACGCCAAGATCGTCGTCAACGCCGGCGGCGGCGACGACACCGTGACCGTCACCCTGGCCGCCGCCGAGTACGGGCAACTGACCGTCAACGGCGGCGCCGGCGACGACCTGCTGACCGGCGGCCCCGACGCCGACGCGCTGCGCGGCGACGACGGCGACGACCGCGTCGTCGGCGCCAAGGGCAACGACGACATGGAGGGCGGCGCGGGCAACGACGTCCTCGTCTGGAACAACGGCGACAACAGCGACACGATGGACGGCGACGCGGGCGCCGACGAGGTCGAGGTCAACGGCGCCGCCACGGCCGGCGACCAGTTCACGATCGTCCCCAACAACGGGCGCGTGAAGTTCGACCGCACCAACCTGGTCCCGTTCACGCTCGACGTCAGCACCGAGCGCATGACCGTCAACGGGCTCGGCGGCGACGACCAGGTCACCGGCGCGCCCGGCCTCAGCCCGTTCGCCCTGACCGTCAACGGCGGCACCGGCGCCGACACCATCACCGGCGGCGACGCCGGCGACGTCCTCAACGGCGGCGACGACAACGACGTCCTCGACGGCGCCGGCGGCACCGACCGCGTGTCCGGCGACCGCGGCAACGACACGATGCGCGGCGGCGACGGCGACGACGCGCTGGTCTGGAACAACGGCGACAACAACGACGTCATCGACGGGGACGCCGGGCTGGACCGCGTCGAGGTCAACGGCGCGCCCGCGGGCGACGTCTTCACCGTCGCGCCCAACGCCGGCCGCGTGAAGTTCGACCGCACCAACCTGGTGCCCTTCACGCTGGACACCAACGCTGAGGCGCTGCAGGTCAACGGCAGCGCCGGCGACGACCAGCTCACCGTCGCGCCGGGCGTGGCGCCGCTGCAGGCGATCAGCGCCGACGGCGGCGCGGGCAACGACCCGCTCCAGCGCGCCGAGGGCTCGGACAGCTTCTTCGGCGGCTCGGGCGACGACGTGCTGTCCAGCGCCGGCGGCTTCGACGTCATGGACGGCCAGGCCGGCAACGACACGATCACCACGCGCGACGACGGGGCCGACCTCGTCCGCGGCGGCGACGGCGCCGACAAGGCGACGGTCGACCGGCTCGACGTGGTCGACGGCATCGAGGCCCTCGACGTGCCGGCAGCGCCGCCCGCGGCCGACACGAAGGCGCTCGCCGCGCGGATCGCCACCTCGCGGGCGACCGTGCGTCGGCGGCCAGCGGATCGCCGCGATCCTCGGCACCAAGTCGGTGTCCCTGAAGGCCGGGCAGCGTCGCACGGTGACCGTGAAGGTCCCGAAGAACCTGCGCAGGCTGGCCCGCACGAGCACGTTCCGTGTGCGGGCGTCGGTGGTCAGCACGGATGCGGCCGGCAACGTCGCGACCTCGTCGCGGCGGATCACGCTGGCGCTGCCGAAGGCGCGCTAGGACGGCGCGCCGTCGTCCTCGGCCCCGAGCTCACGGACGAGCTCGGGGCTGAGCTCGCCGGCGAAGACCGGCACCGCCCACCCGGTCAGGGTGAAGTGCAGGCTCTCGTCGACGTCGACGACGAGCTCGCCGCCGTCGAGCAGGACGCGCACCGGCGCGTCGCCGCCGCGCAGCACGTGGGCGATCGCCGCCCCGCACGCGCCGGTCCCCGACGCGCTCGTCTCCCCCACGCCGCGCTCGAAGATCCGGGCGCGGATCGTCGTCTCGTCGACCTCCGCGTAGAACGACGTGTTGGTCCGGTTGGGGAACGCCGGGTGGCGCTCGATCGCCGGCCCGATCACCCGCAGGTCCAGCGCCTCGACCTCGGCCACCGAGTGCACGTGGATGGCGCACTGCGGGTTGCCGACCTGCACGTGCTGGATCCCCCACATGCGGCCCGCGGCGTCGAGCTCGGTGCGGCCGTCGGCCGGCCCGCCGGGGAAGTCCTCGGACTGCAGCCGCGCCCGGCCCATGTCCAGCGCGCACGTGCGGTCGTCGAGGATCGTCGGGCGGATCTCGCCCGCCATGGTCTGGATCGAGAACTGCCGCTGGTCGGTCCATCCCGCGCGGCGCAGGTAGAGGACCGCCTCGCGCGCCCCGTTGCCCGACAGCTCGGCCTCCGAGCCGTCGGGGTTGAAGATCCGCAGCCGCGCGACGAACCCCTCCTCGTCGGGCGGGCTCAGCTCCAGGACGCCATCGGACCCGACGCCGGTGTGGACGTCGCACAGCCGCCGCACCCGCCCGGGCGTCAGCGCGAACGGCAGCGCGTCGCGCTCCACCACGAGGTAGTCGTTGCCCAGGGCCTGCCACTTCTCGAAGCGCACGACGCAGATCACACCACGTCGCGCGCCACGTCGCCCGCCCCGCGGCCGGTGACGTCGAGCACCTCGCAGCCGGGCAGCTTGCGCAGCCACGTCAGCTGGCGCTTGGCGTACTGGCGCGTGCGCCGCTTCATCGCCTCGACGTCCCCGCGCAGCAGCTCGTCGAACCCGAGCGCCTTGCGGGCGGTCGGTGAGGCTCCGGCGGCGTGGGCGCGGCGGACCTCGTCGATCGCGCCGGCGGCGACCATCGCGTCCACGCGGGCCTCGATGCGGCGGTACAGGGCCTCGCGCTCCATCACCAGCGCCAGCAGCCGCGTCGGGTGGCGGGTCTCGCTGGTCCAGAGGCGGTTCTCCTCCGGCGGCGCGTCGTCCAGCGCGCCGAGCTCGTGGAGCTCGAGCGCGCGCACCACCCGGTGGCGGTCGCGCGGGTCGATCGACGCCGCGATCGCCGGGGCGACCGCGGCCAGGCGGGCGTGGGTGCGCTCCAGGCCCTCCTGCTCGAGCACGCGCATCCAGCGCTCGCGGACCTCCGGCGGCGGCGCGGGCTTGAGGTCGAGCGTGGCCAGCGCGGCGCGCAGGTACAGGCCCGTGCCGCCGACGACGATCGGCGTGGCGCCCTCGGCCAGCAGCCCGTCGATCTCCCGGTGGGCGTGCGCCGCGTACTCGCCGACGCTGAACGTGCGGTCCACCGGCAGGAAGCTCACGAGGCGGTGCTCGAGCGTCTCCTGCTCGTGCGCCGCGGCCACGCCGGTGAGGACCTCGAGGCCCTCGTAGACCTGCAGGGCGTCGGCGGACACGGCGACAGGGCGCTCGCCTCGGGCGCGCAGCCGCGCGGCCAGGGCGATCGCCACCTCGGTCTTGCCGACGCCCGTCGGGCCGAACAGCGCGAACACGGACGCCACGGCCCCATGGTAGGAGGCTCGCGCCAGGGTACGGTGGAGGCAGATGCGCATCGGCGCCGGACTCTCCCAGCAGCCCGACCCCCGCCTCGGCGGCATCGAGGCCGCCCAGGTCGCGCACGCCGCGCTGGGCGCCGAGCGGGCCGACCTCGCGTTCGTCTTCGCCGCCGGCGCGCACCTCGCGGCCCCCGAGGCGACCCTGGAGGGCGTCACCGAGTCCCTGGCGCCCGGCGCCGTCGCGGGCTGCGCGGCGGGCGGGGTGCTCGCCGGCGGCCACGAGGTCGAGGACGGCACCGCCGTCGCGGTGTGGGCCGCCTCCTTCGACGACGGCGCCGGCGCGACCGTCCACCACGTGCCGGTCGAGCAGGTCCTCGACGACCCGTCGATGGAGGTCCCGCAGGTCGCCGTCGAGCTGCCGGACGTCGAGGGCGCGTCGGGCATCGTCCTGCTGGCCGACCCGACGTCGTTCCCGGCCGAGGGTGCGCTAGTCGAGCTGGCGAGCCGGGTGCCCGGCGTGCCGATCATGGGCGCGCTGGCCAGCGCCCGCGGCGCCGACGGCGAGGTGGCGCTGTTCGCGGGCGACCGCGTCGTCGAGGGCGGCGCGGTGCTCGTCGCCTTCGAGGGCGTCGAGCTGCTCCCCGCCGTCTCGCAAGGCGCCGCGCCGGTCGGGCCCGAGCTGACGGTCACCGATGCGGAGGGCCCGCTGATCCGCGAGCTGGCGGGCGTGCCCGCGCTCGACAAGCTGCGCGAGGTGCTCGACGCGCTGAGCCCGGCCGAGCAGCTGCGCCTCGCCGACGGGATGCTCCTCGGGCTCGTCGTCCAGCAGGGCAAGCCCGACTACCAGCCCGGCGACTTCCTCGTGCGCACGCTGCTGGGCGCCGACCCCGACACGGGCGCGATCGCCGTCGGCGCGATGGTCGAGCCCGGCCAGGTCGTCCGACTGCACGCCCGCGACGCGCGCACCGCCGACGAGGACCTGCGCGCCGTGCTCGAGCTGCACCGCGAGGCGCTGGGCGGCCGCACGCCGGCCGGCGCGCTGCTGTTCTCCTGCAACGGCCGCGGCGCCGACCGCTTCGGCCTGCCCGACCACGACGCGCGAGCCGTCGACGACGCGTTCGGGGGCGCGCCGGCGGCCGGCTTCTTCGCCGCGGGCGAGATCGGGCCGGTGGCCGGGCAGCCCTTCCTCCACGCGTTCACGGCCACCGTGGCAGTGTTCGCGCCATGAGTCGGGTCCAGCTCTCCTCCGCCCACGCCCTCGTCACGGGCGCGACCGGCGGCATCGGCCACGCGATCGCCCGCCACCTGCACCGCGCCGGCGCGCGGCTGACGCTCACCGGCCGGCGCACCGACGTGCTGGAGCCGCTGTGCGCCGAGACCGGCGCGCGGTCGCTCGTCGTCGACCTCGCCGACCGCGACGCGGTGCTGCGCCTGGCCGACGAGTGCTCCGACGCCGACGTCCTGATCGCCAACGCGGCGCTGCCGGCGTCGGGCGACGTCCGCTCGTTCTCGGTCGAGGAGCTCGACGCGGCGCTGGACGTCAACCTCCGCGCGCCGATGGTCCTCGCCCGCCTGATCGGCGAGCGGATGGCCGAGCGCGGCCGCGGCCACATCGTCTTCGTGTCCTCGCTGTCGGGGAAGAGCGGCCAGCGCGGCAGCGCCGTCTACAGCGCGACGAAGTTCGGCCTGCGCGGCTTCGGACAGGGGCTGCGCGGTGACCTGCGCGACGACGGCGTCGGCGTGAGCGTCGTGTTCCCCGGGTTCATCCGCGAGGCGGGGATGTTCCACGACTCGGGCGCCAAGCTCCCGAAGGGCGTCGGCACCAGCACGCCCGACGACGTGGCCGCCGGCGTGCTCAAGGCCATCGAGCAGGATCGCGCCGAGCTCGACGTCGCCCCGCTCGGCCTGCGCGCCGGCACGGCCGTCGCCGGGTTGGCGCCCGAGGTCTCGGCGAAGATCGCGCGGCGCCTCGGCGGCGACAGGATCGCCGAGGACATGGGCGCCGGGCAGGCCGCCAAGCGCCGCTAGGCGCCGGCGGCGACCGGCTGGTGGCCGGCGGCCGCCTCGGCGCGGCGGGTCTCGGCCGCCAGCGCGTTGAGGACCTCGGTCGCCAGGCGCGAGCCGTCGGCCGGGACCTCGGGCGAGACGCCGATCCGCACGACGACCTCGTCGCCGTCGATCTCCTCGAGCGCGACGCGCGGCTTGTCGCGCATCGGCGTCTCGATGGTCTCCTCGAGCAGGTTCTGGATGTCGATCGGCGTGACGCCCGGGCGCAGCCGCGCGCGGAGGTCCACGCCGGCGGGCTCGCGCAGCGGGATGACCGCCACGTTCAGGACGACGCCGTTGGGGACCATGATCTGGTCCTCGCCGCTGGCGAAGATCGTGTAGAGCAGGCCCAGCGAGCTGACCACGCCCTCGATCTCGCCCGCCAGTCCGCCGCCCTGCAGCCGCACGCGGTCGCCGACGCGGAACGGCCGCGCGCTGAGCAGGACGAAGCCGGCGAACAGGTTGCCGAAGGTCTGCTGCGCGGCGAGGCCGAGGATGACCGCGGTGAACGCGCCGCCGACGGCGAGCGTCTCGGGCTTGAGGCCCGCGATGCGCAGCGCGACGAGCAGCGCGAGGATGACCGTGGCGAAGCGGACGAGGAACCCGACCGTGCCGGCCGTGCCGGGGTCCAGGCGCCGGAAGAGCGTGGGGCCGAAGGCCCGGCCCAGGTCACGGGCGAACTGCCAGCCCAGCGCCACCAGCGCGATCACCGTGGCGATGCGCACGGGCATGTCCGTGCCGAAGATCTCGCGCCGGTACGAGTAGAGCACCAGGACGCCGGCGATCAGCGGCAGCAGGACGAACGACTGGATGCGGGCTCGCTTGACGGCCTTGGCGCTCAGCTGGCGCGCAAGGCCGACCTCGCGCCACGAATGGCTGCGCGTGTCGAACAGGCGCTTCATCTGCTCCTTGCTGGTCTCGTAGGCGAAGCGGCCGTCCCGGTCGTCGGGCCGACCCCCTCCGTCGTCGCGATCGCGTCGCATCCTCACCATGTGCCTGGTCGGGGTCTTCGCTGTGTGATCCCCATCACGTGACCGGCCAAACGAGATGCGCCGAAGTGGTGCGTTTGCAGCGCAAACCCCTAGAACAGGCGCTCCTGCGCGGCGCCGGCCGCCGGGCGCGCCGCCTCCCCGTCCGCGCGCCGCGCCGCGAACCGCGCGCCCGGGCGCGTGGCACGCGGCCACCCGTCGCGGTCGACGTCGCCGGTCGCCTGCTCGGCCACCCGCCGCATGTCGCGCCGGTCGCGCACGAACGGCTCGCGCGGGCCGGCCTTCGCCAGCAGCGCCTGCAGCCGGTGCTGCTCGCCCTTGGGCAGGTACGCGCCCCGCGCGTAGAGCTCCTCGTAGCGCTCCACGAGGTCGGGGCGGTACGAGCGCAGCCACTCCATGAAGACCCCGCGGACCTCGCCGCGCAGGTGCAGCCCGATGCCGCCGATGCCGGTGGCGCCCGCCTCGGCGGCCAGCTGCAGGATCTCGTCGACCTGGTGCGGGCTGTCGTTGATGCCGGGCATGAGCGGGGCGACGAGGATGCCGGTCGGGATCCCGTTGCGGTTGAGCTCGGCCACCGCCTCCATCCGCGCCCGCGGGTTGGGCGTGTGCGGCTCGGTCGCCCGCCAGGCCTTCTCGTCGATCGTCGGGATCGACAGGTTGGCGGTGATCGGCGCGACCGCGGAGACCTGCTTCATGAGGTCGAGGTCGCGCAGCAGCAGCGGCGACTTGGTCAGCACCGAGCAGGGGTTCGCGTAGTCGCGGAACGCCTCCCAGATCCCGGGCATCAGCTTGTAGCGCCCCTCGACCCACTGGTACGGGTCGGTGTTGGTGCCCAGCGCGACGTGCTCGCCCCGCCACGACGGCCGCCGCAGCTCGGCCCGCAGCACCTCGGGCACGTTGACCTTGACGACGATCTCGCGCTCGAAGTCCCGCCCCGCGTCGAAGTCGAGGTATGTGTGGGTCGGTCTAGCGAAGCAGTAAAAGACAGGCGTGGGTGCAACCCCGGTACGGGTTGACCGTCCAGCCGAACGGCATCCGCGACTGCTGCGGCACGCGGTTCAGCGCGCTCTTGGCGCGCACCTCATAGAAGCGGATGTCCATCGCCTCCGGCGCGTCGAAGCGCCGCACGACGGCGCCGTCCCGGTATCCCGGCAGCGTCTGCGTCTGCTCGTTGTCCATCTTCAAGTTGTCCCAGCGCACGAACACATGTTCGCATGGGCGGCGGACGGCGTCGCGCACTAGGGTCGGCGCATGGACCAGGCGACCGTCGCGCTCACCGCGCCGCTGCCGGGCGACGACCTCGAGGCCGAGCTGACCTGGCGCGCGCCGCGCGGCGGGCTGCGGCCGGGCGACCAGGACGTCGGGCGCGCCGAGGCGACGCACGCCGTCCTGCGCACCAAGGGCCTGGACGACAGGTGGCGGGAGCGCCGGCTGACCGTCGAGGAGGCCGACGCCTACCTCGCGGAGGTCGCCGCCATGCGCGACCGCCACGCGCGCCTGGACGGCGAGCGGGCCCAGCGGATCGACGCCGATCGCGCCGCGAAGGCGCAGCTCGCGGCGAGCATCGTGCCGACCTGCCCGTACTGCCACGTGCCGCGCGCGTACGCGGGCCGGCGCAACCTCGTGTCGCTCGGCTCGCCCGAGCACGTGGCCCGCAGCGAGGGCTGGCAGCTGACGCGCCCCGAGACGACGGCGCTGCACGAGTACCGCTGCCCGCGCTGCGGTTCGGCCGAGCTGTTCGCCGCGGGCGCGCTGGAGCACCCGCTGCCGGGCGCCGCGCCGGCCTAGCCCAGCGCGCGGGCCAGCAGCGACATCTCGCCGGCGAGCGTCTGCGACGTCGCGGCGGTGATCTCGACCGGCACGGTCTCGCCCGGCGACGCCAGCCCCGTGAAGTTGACGACCTTGCCGTGCGGGATGCGCCCGCGCAGCTTGGACGGGTCGGTGCGCGACTGGCCCTCGACCAGCACGTCGAGCGTGCGTCCCACGAACCGCTGGGCCTGCTCGCCGGCGCGCCGCTGGATGACCTCGACCAGGCGGTCCATCCGCGCCACCGCGACCTCGTGCGGGATGAAGTCCTCCACGAACGCCGCGGCCTCGGTGTCGCGCCGCGGCGAGTAGATGAAGGTGAACGCGCCGTCGAAGCCGACCTCCTCGCAGACCTCGAGGGTCTCGGCGAAGTCGGCCTCGGTCTCCCCCGGGAACCCGACGATGACGTCGGTGGTCAGCGCGATGTCGGGGTTGTGCTCGCGGATGAGCGCGACGCGGTCCAGGAACCGCCGGCGGTCGTAGGTGCGGCGCATCGCCTTGAGGATCCGCGAGGACCCCGCCTGCAGCGGCAGGTGGACGTGCGGGCAGACGCTCTCGAGCTGGGCGTGCGCGAGGACGACGTCCTCCTTCATGTCCTGCGGGTGCGGGCTCGTGTAGCGGACGCGCTGCAGGCCCTCGATGGCGTCGAGCGCGTGCAGCAGCTCGGCGAAGGACGTGCGCGGGCCGCCGGCGACCGCCCGGCCGTAGGCGTTGACGTTCTGGCCCAGCAGCGTGACCTCGACGACGCCCTCGGCGACCATCGCCCGGACCTCGGCGACGAGCTCGTCCAGCGGCCGGTCGACCTGGCGGCCGCGCGTGCTCGGCACGATGCAGTACGAGCACTTCATGTTGCAGCCGGCCGAGATCTGCACCCAGCCCTGGAACTCGCGGTCGCGCTTGGACGGCAGGTGGCCCGTGAAGCCCTCGAACTCGAAGAAGCCCTGCGCGGTCAGCGAGTCGCTGGTGAGGAACTCGGCCAGCTTGTGCACCTGGCCGGGCCCGAACGCGACGTCGACGAACGGGAAGTCGCGGAAGACCTGGTCCTTGACCGACTGCGCCCAGCAGCCGCCGACGCCGATGACGACCTCGCGGTTGCGCCGCTTGTGCGCCGCGGCCTGCCGCAGGTGGGCGACGAACCGGCTGTCGGCCTTCTCGCGGATCGAGCACGTGTTGAACAGGATGAGGTCGGCGCCCTCGGCCGCCTCCGCCTCCGCGTAGCCCAGCGACTCGAGCATGCCCTTCATGCGCTCGGAGTCGTGCTCGTTCATCTGGCACCCGAAGGTGGTGACGTGGAAGGACTTGGGCACGGTCGCGCTCAGGGTAGCCGTCACTTGGCGTAGTCGACCGCCCGCGACTCGCGGATGACGGTCACCTTGATCTGGCCCGGGTACTCGAGCTCCTGCTCGATCTCGCGGGCGATCGCGCGCGAGAGGACGACCATCCCGTCGTCGGAGACCCTCCCGGGCTCGACGATCACGCGGATCTCGCGCCCGGCCTGCATCGCGTAGACCTTGTCCACGCCGTCGTGGCGGGCGGCCAGCTGCTCGAGGTCGCGCAGCCGCTTGACGTACTGCTCCAGCGACTCGCCGCGGGCGCCGGGGCGGGCGCCGCTCAGCGCGTCGGCGGCCTGGACGATCACGGCCTCGACCGTCTGCGGCTCGACCTCGTTGTGGTGGGCCTCCATCGCGTGCGCGACGGCCTCGGGCTCGCCGTGGCGGCGGGCCAGGTCGCCGCCGACCAGCGCGTGCGGGCCCTCGATCTCGTGCGACACCGCCTTGCCGATGTCGTGCAGCAGCGCCGCCCGGCGCGCCGTCTTGGCGCTGGCGCCCAGCTCGTCGGCCATCATCGCGGCGAGGTGCGCGCACTCGACCGAGTGCGCGAGCACGTTCTGCCCGTAGCTGGTGCGGAACTTCAGGCGGCCCAGCAGCTTGGTCAGCTCGGCGTCCAGGCCCTGGACGCCGGCCTCGAAGACCGCCTCCTCCCCCGCCTCGGCGATGTGGGACTCGAGCTCGGACTTCGCCTGGTAGTAGGTCTCCTCGATCCGCGCCGGGTGGATGCGCCCGTCCTCGAGCAGCTTCTCGAGCGTCATGCGCGCGATCTCGCGGCGGACGCCGTCGAACGCGCTGAGCACGACCGCGTTGGGCGTGTCGTCGATGATGAAGTCGACGCCGGTGAGGTTCTCCAGCGCGCGGATGTTGCGCCCCTCGCGGCCGATGATGCGGCCCTTCATGTCGTCGCTGGGCAGCTGGACGACCGACACGGTGGTCTCGGCGGCGTGCGAGGCGGCCAGCCGCTGCATCGCCACCGAGAGGATCGACCGCACGCGGCGCTCCGCATCGCGCTTGGTCTCCTCCTCGACGTTGCGCAGGATGCGCACGCTGTCGTGGCGCGCCTGGTCCTCGACGTCCTTGAGCAGCGCCTGCTTGGCCTGGCCGGCGCTGAGGCCGGCGACGCGCTCCAGCGCCTGCTCGCGCTCGGCGCGCAGCCGCTCGACCTCGCCCTCGCGCGCCTGGAGGTGCAGCTCGCGGCGCTCGAGCTCGGCCTCGCGGCGGTCGAGGTCCGCGCTGCGGCGGTCCAGCGCCGCCTCGAGCGCGTGCGTGCGCTCGGCGCTGTGCTCGAGCTCGGCCTGGCGGCGCTGGAGGTCGCCCTTCTCGGGCTCGCGCGGCGGGGCGGGCGGCGGGGGGCCGCCGGCCGTCGCGATGGCGGGCCGCGCCCGGCCGTACACGAGCGCGGCGATCACGATGCCCGCTGCGATGAGCGCCGCGCCGATCAGGGTCTCCATTGCCTCGTCCTCTCTCCTCCCGTCCCGTGGAACGCCAGCGTCCCCACGGGCAGGGCTCCGGGGTCCTCGTGGTGCGAGCGACCGGTCCCCGCGAGAGGCGAGGTGGACGGGTTCTGACGGGGCGCGCGGGCGGCAGCGCCCGCGCCTTCAGGCGGGGCTACTGGTGCGTGGAGCGGTGGAGCGGGCTGTGCGGCCCGGGTCGTCGGGTGGAGTCTGAAGGTCCCTGCACTGAAGGCTGCCGGTGTCGGAAAACTGCTGGAAAAGTCTTGATTCAGTCGCCCCTGCGGGGCCGGTTGTTCGCGTCGGTGATCGTAGTACCGGAGCGTTGACCGTGCAATCACGCCGGCCGTCGCAGACGGAAGAGCACGTGCGGCAGCCCCGCGTGCTCGACCTCGCGCTCGAACTCCGCGCCGAGCTTGCGGATGACCGCCTGCGAGCCGGCGTTCGCGGGCGTCGTGAAGAGGACGACGTCGTCGAGCTCGAGCACCTCGAACGCGACGCGGACCGCCTCGCGGGCGAGCTCGGTCGCGTAGCCCTGCCCCCAGTGGTCGGCCGAGATGAAGTAGCCGATCTCGACCTCGGGCCGGCCGCCGACCGTCGTGTGGTTGACGCCCCCGCGGCCGATGATCCGCCCGGTCGCGCGCTCCTCGGCCGTCCACGGCCCGAAGCGGAAGCGCTCCCAGTGCGCGATTGCCCGCTCGGTGATGCGGCGGGCGTCGTCGGCGGTGCGCAGGTCGGCGGGCCAGGCGGCCTCGTCCACGCGGTGGTCGGTGAAGATGGCCTGCAGGGCCGGGACGTCGCCCGGCTCGGGCCGCCGGAGCACGAGGCGCTCGGTCGTGACGCGGTCGGCGAGCATGCCGCGACGCTACCCGCGTGACGGCGCGCTGTCGGTGTGGGAAACCGGCCGCGTGCGGCCGGAAAGGGACGGTTCGCGCGAGGGCCGCGGCGCCGCGCGTGCCCCCTACGCCGCGTCGCGCTCGAAGGCGCGGACCGCGTCGTAGGCGAGCTCGAGCTCGTAGCCCTTGCGGACCAGGACGCCGAGCATGCGCTCCCGCTCGCGGTCGGAGCCGGGCGCGGCGCGGAAGCGGCGGCGCAGCAGCGCCACCGCCGCCTCCAGCTCCCCGCCCGCGTCACGGGTGGCGAGCGCCGCGGCGATGTGGGCCGGCGCGACGCCGAGGCTCGCCAGCTTGCGCTCGATGCGCTCGGGGCCCCAGTCGTCGAGCGTGCGGCGGTCCTCCACGAAGCGCTCGGCGTAGCCGGCGTCGTCGAGGTAGCCCTGCTCGGTGAGCTCGGCGACCGCCGACTCGATCGTGTCCGGCTCGACGCGCTTGGCCTCGAGGTGGCGCCGGACCTCGGCCACCGTGCGGTCGCGGTGGCCGAGGTAGCGGTAGCCGAGGTCCAGCGCGTGCTGCAGCCGCGCCTCGGGATCGACGGCCCGCTCGGCGGTGGTCACGGTCGGGTCGCGGTCGGACGGGTCGCCGGGGTCCTAGACGGCCGCGGCCTCGGCGCCGTTCTTGGAGGCCTTGATCTCCCCGGTCGCCGGGTCGACGCCCTCGGGGACGTCATCGCGCTCGATCGGCGCGACGAGGTCGCGGTCGACGCCCAGCGCCTCGTAGATCTTGGCCTCGATCTCCAGGGCGATCTCGCGGTGCTCGTCGAGGAACGCCTTGGCGTTGTTGCGGCCCTGGCCGAGCCGGTCGTCGCCGTAGGAGAAGAACGAGCCGGACTTCGTCACGACGTTGTGCTCGATGCCGAGGTCGAGGATGCAGCCCGAGCCCGAGATGCCCTTGCCGAACTCGATGTCGAACTCCGCCTGGCGGAACGGCGCCGCGACCTTGTTCTTGACCACCTTGACGCGGACGCGGTTGCCGACGGCCTCGGTGCCGTCCTTGAGCGTCTCGATCCGGCGGATGTCCAGGCGCTGCGAGCTGTAGAACTTGAGCGCGCGGCCGCCCGGCTGGGTCTCCGGCGAGCCGAACATCACGCCGACCTTCTCGCGGATCTGGTTGACGAAGAGGCACAGCGTGCCGGTGCGGTTCAGGTTGCCCGCGAGCTTGCGCATCGCCTGGCTCATCATCCGCGCCTGCAGGCCGACCGTCGTGTCGCCCATCTGGCCCTCGAGCTCGGCCCGCGGCGTCAGCGCCGCGACGGAGTCCACCGCCACGACGTCGACCGCGCCGGAGCGCACCAGCATGTCGGCGATCTCGAGCGCCTGCTCGCCGTAGTCGGGCTGGGAGACCAGCAGCTCGTCGATGTTGACGCCGATGTTCTGCGCGTACAGCGGGTCCATCGCGTGCTCGGCGTCGATGAACGCGCAGACGCCGCCGAGCCGCTGGGCCTCGGCGAGCACGTGGTAGACGAGCGTCGTCTTGCCCGAGGACTCCGGGCCGTAGACCTCGACGATGCGGCCGCGCGGCATGCCGCCGATGCCGAGGGCGAGGTCGAGCGACAGCGCGCCCGTCGGGATCGCGTTGACCTTCACCTGGGCGCCCTCGTCGCCCATGCGCATGATCGACCCCTTGCCGAACTGGCGCTCGATCTGCTGGAGGGCGCCGGAGAGTGCGGCGTCCTTGGCCTTCGCGGCCTTCTCGTCGTCGGACATGGCCATGGTTCTAGAAGCTCCTCTTGCTGCGGATGGCGACCAGTGTGCGGGTCGGGTCGGACGGATCGGGACCGTACGACCGCCCCCGTGCCAGGACTGCGACGCGGTGTGCCGGATCAGCGCAGCACGTGCACCGGGCGCTCGACGCGGACCGCGCCGTCGAACACCACGACACGCAGCGCGACGCCCCGCCGGCGCGCCCCGCGCGGCACCCGCACGCGCCTCGTGGCGCTGCGCCCCACCCCCCGGTTCGCCACCGGGCTGGCGTCGGCCAGCAGCGC